>DBJWYX010000239.1:0-4056 GCA_052360825.1 Candidatus Wunengus sp. YC64 | reverse complement strand
TTCGTTCAGACACTACTTAACATTGAATTAACCCCAGGTTTCAGCCTGGGGTCAGGGGACAGAAACAAAACCGGCTTTAGCCATGAATGGCGAAGCTAAAGCAATCTCAAAGTTGGTTCAACTTGCAGACTTCGTCGTGAGCGCTCAGTCGAACGATTGATAACCAACATTTTGAACTGGGTTATGGGCTTTAAACGAATAGCAGCCGTAGAGAAGCAACACAAAATCCCCATTAATAAAGGGAGTTGAGGGGGTTGTAAAAAATTTACTAAAACACGTCAACATAAAATGGAAATAGAGAAATTTTTTCGTAGGGATACTTTAGCGCCTTTTTCTAAATGAGGAAAACACATATTTTCAGATAAATACCATGATTATTAAAAAATTCAAATTGATTACCATAGCACCGTTATTATCACTCATGTTTGTTAGTTGCGCCACGGTTTCCAATATTGGCACTGATAACTGGCGAGATTATTTTAAACCTGGTTGTTCGAAAGAAGAAATAGCCAGAGACTTTAATCTTTACCGTGGCAAGTGGTGGAACCATTACGTACGAGGCCGCTGGTATGCCGATGGCGGGTACTATGACGAAGCCATACAGGATTTCAAAAAATCCATCAGCCTTAGAAGCAAGGACGAACGTTCCGCCAGGAGTTACGGTCTCCATTTCTGGGAATATTTTGCCCACCGTGAATTGGGGATTGTTTACTATAATCAGGGAAAGTATGAAGAGGCCAAAAAGGAACTGGAAACCTCCCTTTCCACGGCTGATTCAGCCAGGACCAAATTTTATTTGAACAAATCCAATGAGGCAATCCTGAAGATTACGAAGAGCGACCAGGAACCGCCGCAGATTAAAATATCCTCGCACGCAGACGGTGAATTTGTAAATACACCCATAATAAACCTAAAAGGGGTCGTCTCTGATGACTGCTGTGCGAATTGTAATAATATCCTTGTTCAGGGAAAAAAGTTATTCATCGAGCTTGCAGAAAAGAACATCAATTTCAGCGAAGACGTGCCTCTCCAGCCCGGCGAAAATGTGATTTCTCTGGAAGCATCAGACCTTACGGGAAAAAGCACAAAGAAAAATCTCACGGTAATACGAGACATACATCCTCCAATTTTGTGTCTGGATGATGTCCGGATACATCAAAAGGACGGTAAACAAAGAGCCTCAGTAAAAGGGACTGTTGTGGATGACTACGGTTTAAAAGAGTTTTACATTAACGATACCGAAGTGCACATTCATTCATATAAAGAAGATCATTTTGATGAGGATATTGCTTTGACAGATGGCAATAAAATTTCGTTTAAGGTCGTCGATATAGCAGGAAATGAAACAAGAGGTAAACAGCAGGTAGACACAAAGGCTTCATTATGGCCGGAAGGCACACAGAACAACGTTAAATACGTCTATCATTCAACAAATAAACCCATCTTAATTGCTGCAAGCAAATTTGATAAATCCAGCATCAAGTCATTATTGGCTTCTCAAGACGTTGATGTATCGCAATCGTCTCCCCAGGACTCTCCTGCGCCTGATGAAAACAATGGGGAGGAGGAAAAGCCAGAACAAACCCTTCCACAAAGCACGGCAAAGGATACAGTTCCTCCTATAATACATACCGATATACAATCGGTTATTGTTTACGATGCAAACCTCTTTTTCAGCGGAAATGCACATGATAACAACAGTGTTGCAAAACTCTTCGTGAATCAAAGTCCATTAGAAATTCGACAGGGAAAGCATGTCTACTTCAATCATTTATTAACGCTGAACGAAGGAGAAAATACCATTACCGTGAAAGCCGTCGATGCACAGGGCAACGAAACCCAGCTTCCGCCGGTAAAAATTACGAAAAAGACCTTTGAGCTTCTTGAGACAGATGCCCGGTATACCGTTGCGCTGCTGCCATTAAGAATTTTTACAGAAAAAGGCGTACCCTCTGAAACGGTTTATTCCATGTTGCTCAAGGCATTCGATGAAGAGCCGAAGAGATTTAACTTCGTTGAGAGGGATCGGGCAAAGCTCGAAGAAATTCTCCATGAACAGAAGATTACCAACACCGAACTCACATCACCCGATGCAGCCATCAGAATTGGCAAGATTCGCGCGGCTGAGGGCATGTTATTTGGCGCAGTGGAAGAAGACACCAAAGGTATTGACGTCACATTACGACTGGTAGACACGGAAACAACCCAGGTGCTTGCAAATGCTGATGTATATGACGAAGACAAGAGTATCAAAAACCTTGAATGGCTTATGCATGGCCTGTCATTAAAGATGAAACAACAGTTTCCTATGATTGAAGGAAATGTTATTCACGTCTCCGGCAACGGATTCCACGTTAATACCGGCGCGAAAAGCGGCGTTGGTGTAGGCATGAAGTTCCTATTGTTTCGTGAAATCAAGGAAGGGGAACTTGTATTAAAAGAGCCGCTCGATACTGTTGCCAGGGTAGTACAAGTACAACCAGAAACCTCCTTTGCCAAGGTCATAGGCACGAAAGGCAACGAAAAGGTAGAAAAGAAAGACCTTGTCATAACGAAATAAGCGTAATTGTTATTTTGTTACCAAGACATAAAAATATAAGGCTTGTCATTCCCGCATGTTTTTAGCGGGAATCCAGACCTGTCCTCAACCTGGCTCTATGCTGGTTCAGGGCTTGTTGCCTGAACTGAAATATTTTGGTTCAATCGAGGACGAACCAGCAAAAAGGGACAGAAATACAAAAAATAATAAACTCTAAACAAGAAACTCGAAACTCTAAACACGAAACAGGTGTTGATATGAAACACAAACGCATTCTTTTTATACCGATGTTTCTTTTCATTGTATTTCCTCTGGCGCAGACTTCTTTTGCCCAGTTTTCACTTACCCCACCAAATATCAACTCCACCCCGCTTCCCGTAGGTTCTGGCGCAAGGGCAATAGGGCAGGGAAGTGCCTTTATTGCCGTTGCAGACGATGCAACGGCTGCGTCGTGGAATCCAGGGGCATTGATACAGTTGGAAAGGCCGGAACTCTCCGTAGTCGGTTCTTTCCTGTCGACACAGCAGGATTTCGATCCCGGCAGCACCGGCTGGTCGCTCGGAGACGAAGCGGTGTCTCGCGGTGACCTGAATTATGCAAGCGTTGCCTACCCATTCAGGGTATTCAGGAAAAACTTTGTAGCCGCCTTGAATTACCAGCAGATATACGACTTCCACATGAACCTGGATTTCAAACAGACAACCGAAGATCGGACACCTCCTTCATTAAATTACAAGCAAAACATAGACTTCGAATCAAAAGGAGGAATTGGGGCATTGACACCTGCTATTTCGATGCTGGTGGTACCAAAATTATCTGTAGGCGTGGCTATAAATTTTTATACGGACGAATTTTTCGGGAACTACGCATGGAAACAAACAACCAGGTCTACTGGCGTTGGGACCCTTGCTGGCACTAACGTTACGAGCACATACGACTCAGACACCACGTTCAAGAATTTTCAGGCAATTAACGTGACAACCGGCGTACTCTGGGACGTGTGGGAGAAAGAGGACAAGCTTCTCACCTTTGGCGCTGTCTACGATACGCCATATACGGCGGACGTAGACCGCATTACCAATTTTAAATCGGTATCTACCCTTGGACAATCGACAGGCCGTGAAAGAAAGAACTTTAAGGTGGATAACCCTATGTCTTTCGGCGCTGGACTTGGTTTTCGTTATAACGATGCGTTATCCTTCTCAATGGACGTAACGTGGACGGATTGGTCTGAGTTTAAACAGGAAGATGAAGACGGAAACAAATCGCGTCCTTTGGGAGGGGCATCCACAGACAGGGATATTGACGACACCTATGCGGTAAGGTGCGGTACGGAATACCTGATATTCGGGAAAAAGGTCATCGTCCCCGTACGCGGCGGTATTTTCTACGACCCTCGCCCGTCCTTAGACGATCCAACGGATGTGTACGGATTCAGCGTGGGGAGCGGAATAACTTTCAAACGGTTCAGCATTGATGGCGCTTATCAATTCCGATGGGCAAACGATGTGGATGGA
>DBJWYX010000238.1:0-4057 GCA_052360825.1 Candidatus Wunengus sp. YC64 | reverse complement strand
TACCACGCCTTGAGGATATCTTCATGTTCCTGTTCAGCCTCTGCCATGTGTCGGAAACGAGACTGTGCCTCGTTATTGGACAATTGAGCGGACATTTTGAAATAAAAATTCTTTGCCTTTATCTCTTCAATAATAGCCATTTCCAGGATTTTTATAATTGCAGTTTTTTTGTCGTCCATAACGGTAAAAATATTTTCTACTTGCACAAGAAAAGATTATAGCAATCTTTATCCTCTTAAGACATCATCTAAATAGGTATTTGGGTGGCATGGACAAACTTGTTTGTCCGTGCTCCTGTATTTATTTGACTGGTTAAAAATAGTTTTATAAAAAAACTAAAGGTTAAAATTATCCATTGCTAATATAACATTCTTTTCACCATTGTACCATCCTGCGCTTGACCAGTTCCATTCTTGAGGAGTTGATACAAGCCCCCTTTTAACAGGATTGTTATGCATATAATGAATTTTTTCAAAAAGCTCATTTTTACTATTGATATTTCGGTCATAGCCAGGTCCTGTTTGCCAGAATCTAAAAACTTTCCTTGTTCCACGCTCAACGGTTAATCTCTTCAGCCAATCACGATTGTTCTCTTCCAGATAATGTTTGGCCTTCCTGGATACCGATTGTTTGAGTGTTTTCAAAAAGAACGAAATATTGTACTCTTGAACCATCGGGTAGACCATGAGATGGACATGTTCTGGCATAATCACATATGCCCACAGTGCATACTTATATTTTTCTTTAGCTTGTGTTATTGCTTCGATTAACCAATGCCTTGTGCGTTCTCGGCTTAATAATGGGAGTTTTTGATAACAAGAAAATGTTAAAAAGTGCGCGTGGCCAGGACTATTGTAATGGTAAATAGTTTTTTTCCATTGTTTCTTTATTTTGTAGTCCATATACATTCAAGCAAACAACCATCACGGACAAACCAGTTTGTCCGTGCCACCCTGTCCTGTCCTGTTCTATTTAATGTAAGATCATTCCATCTTCCAGCCTTCTTTGCCGATTAAGGGTACAAAGGCGCACTCAAGAATACCTTGGCTTTTTATTCCCTGCCCTGTTTTTACTATCTGATGTAATACCTGATTATAAGGATTCCCAATAGGTATTACCAATCGTCCGTCGATTTCGAGCTGATCTATCAAGCTCTTTGGGATGTGAGGCGCACAGGCTGTAATAATAATCCCCTGGAAAGGCGCTTTATCCGGCAGTCCCAGACTTCCGTCTCCCGTGATGACATCCACGTTAGTGCATCCCGTCTCTTGTAAAATAAACTTTGCTTTTAATGCAAGGTCTTCATGTCTTTCGATTGTATAAACATGATCTGCGAGCCTGCTAAGAACGGCAGCCTGATAGCCTGATCCTGTGCCAATCTCCAATACCTTCTCTTCGCCTTTTAATTCGAGGCATTGAGTCATAATGGCCACCATATAGGGTTGTGAAATGGTCTGCCCTTCTCCTATGGGCAGCGGGCAATCCTCGTACGCAGCGTGCCTGTACAATTCAGGCACAAACTCATGCCTGGGTATCTCTGACATCGCCTTCAATACACGCTCATCATGGATACCGCGGCTCACCAACTGGTATTGCACCATGTGAAACCTGTCTCCTGCATATTTATCGGTGTTTTGAGAAGTATTCAAGGTAGACGATTTTTACTGTAAATTTTATGGGGTTCCCAAAATGTCGTGAGTGCCGACCTTCCTAATGACGTAAGTATTTTCTTCAATCTTGAGAGTACAGCGATAAGGTTCAGTTATCCGTACTTCCCAAATATTTCTCAGAAAATATGCTTATTCTCCAATCTCCTGAAGAAATTTTTGATAAAGAGCGTTTTTGATTCTTAGCCCTGTACTCCTTAATTCGTCCCCTATCGGCCTTATTTTTTCAACCAACCTTTTCTCTTTTGCCTCCTTAAGAACCCTTAGACTGCCAAAACACGCTATCCCTCTTTTTTCAGCTTCTTTCCTAGCCGAACGATCATCAATTAAGAGAAAAGCTTTTAATTCTTCAGCCAGTATAATAGCTTCCCTTTCTCCCAATCCTAAACTCAGAGGTAATTGATTTACTTGAGATATATTTCTAATTATTTCTCTTTTAACCCAAGTGGCGTTTTTAATCTCAATAGCTCCTGGTTTTATACTTCCTTGTAAAACAATATCTTCATAAACTGCACTTGGAATTATAATGTCATTCAATACTTGTCTTAGAATATCTAAACTGCTGGCTCTGGCAAATGAGATTATTGGTCCCGAGTTTGAAACCACAATCATTTTTTTTTGCTTCCAGAAATATCTTTAGAGAGTTCCTCTTTTAATTCTTCTTCAGTCATATCTATTACTGGTACGTCATGCTTAGCCATTAAATCAAAAAGATCGTATCTGTCTATCTCCAAAAGTTCAGCAGCCTTTCCTTGTGATATTTTACCCTCTCTTAAAAGTTCCAGGACTACGGCTTCTTTTCCCTTCTTTAAGGCTTTTTTGTTTAATACACCATCTTCCGGAAATTCGACTGGGAATTCTAAAACTAATCGTTTTGGCATGGGTATCCTCCTGTTTGTTGAAGTCTGTTTATCACCTTAAATTGGATTTACAATTTTTAGCTCTTTTAGCTTCTGAGTAAGTAATTTATCGGCGGTTACCAGAGTTCACAATTAAAAAAACAGATTACAGAATTGGTATCCAACAAGTAGCCTGACGTTTTAATTCCATCTCTGGAATAGTTATCCTTTAATAACACACATCGGTTTTAATTGAACGACTTTTTTACTGATGCCGGCGTGGTCTACAACATCCACAACCTCTGTTACGTCTTTATATGCCTCTGGCACCTCTTCAACGAGTGTGGCCCGGCTATCGGCACGGACAAGGATTCCTTTCGCTTTCAGTTCCTCAGCAATATTTCTGCCTTTGGTTAACCTTGTCGCCTGTCCCCTGCTCATGACCCTTCCCGCCCCATGACACGTGCTACCAAAGGTGTCGGAATAAGCCTTTTCAGTTCCGACAAGCACATAAGAACAGCGTCCCATGTCTCCCGGTATTAGCACGGGTTGTCCCACTGCTTTGTATACATCGGGTGTATCGGGATGGTTTGGTGGGAATGCGCGGGTTGCGCCTTTACGATGAACACACAGCCGCTTTTTCTGGCCATCTACAATATGCTCCTCGAATTTGGCAATATTATGACAGACGTCATACACGGGGGATATTCTGGACTCCTTAGGGCTTACGTGCAACGCCCTTTCAAAGGATTCCCGAACCCAATGGGTAATCATCTGTCGATTGGCAAAGGCATAATTGGCTGCACAGGCCATCGCAGCAAGATATTCTTTCCCTTCCGGTGAATTAATAGGGGCACAGCATAGCTGCCGATCGGGAAGTTCAATGTTGTATTTCCGGGATGCGTCGATCATAAGCCGTATGAAGTCATCGCACACCTGATAACCCAATCCCCTTGATCCCGTGTGCACCACAATGGTAATGCCGTCCTTTTCGAGTCCCAATGCGCGGGCAATCTCCTCGTTGTAAATCTCTGATACATAGCCAACCTCGACAAAGTGGTTTCCGGAACCGAGGGTGCCTAACTGCGCCCGACCCCTTTCCAGGGCGCGATCCGAAACTAATTCCGGGTCAGCGCCTGGGATGCATCCCTTTTCTTCGATATGTTCCAGGTCCTCCTTTGTTCCATAACCCTGAGATACTGCCCATCGAGCCCCGTTTTTAAGGACGTTTTTCTCTTCCTGCTGCGAAAGCTTCAGGTCTTTGCGATGCGATCCCACGCCGGATGGAATATTGGCAAACAGGGTGTTAACTACAGATTCTAACTTGTTGGAAATTTCCACGCGAGATAAGCCTGTTCTGAGCAACCTTACCCCGCAGTTAATGTCATATCCAACGCCGCCTGGGGAAACCACGCCTTTATCCATATCAAACGCAGCCACGCCGCCGATGGGAAACCCATATCCCCAATGGATGTCGGGCATTGCCAGCGAATGGCTTACAATCCCCGGAAGATAAGAGACATTAATCACCTGCTGCAGGCTTTCGTCCTT
>DBJWYX010000237.1:0-4071 GCA_052360825.1 Candidatus Wunengus sp. YC64 | reverse complement strand
ATCCAGGCAATATAAGTAACATGACGCAGCCACGAAAGCTGAATAAATATAAATACCGTCCCGATAAAGAGGGCGTTAAGATAAACATATCTCTCCTCGGTTACGACAAGTATGAACCATGGAACAAGTGCTATCCACGCCAGAAAGCCCAGGTCTGCTGGAGGAAAGGAAAGGCACAGAAGAAGAATCGTCAGAAAAGAAAGGCCTGAAAGTTTTACAAAATTTGTCTTGTTCAAGGTTTTAAGAAAATTATCAAGAATGAGTTTTTGAAAATTAAAGGGCATAACATAAAACTCTGGCATTTTCCCTCGTAACTATATTATCATCTTGTAGTCAAAAAATAAAACTGAGAATTTAAGGTATTTACCAACTATCACAACCATTAAAATCCGACTTATGCTTTTAGGAGTACATTGTTCAATCAAGGGCGGCCTGCATAATGCCTTTCACGAAGCAGAATCTCTGGGTATAGACACGTTTCAGGTCTTTACCAAAAATCAAAGGCAATGGAAAGAGAAAATTATTGACACAGAGGAAAAGTCAAGGTTCCTGAATACTTATAAAACTTCCCGTGTCAAAATGATTTTTTCTCATGCCTCTTATCTTATTAACCTGGCAAGCAATGACGATACTCTATGGGAATGTTCACTAAGGGCTTTAATTGGCGAGGTTCAACGGTGTCACGACCTTGGACTCGAATTTACCATAGTGCATCCTGGTTCCGCAAAAGAGTTCGGCGAGCAGAAAGGTATTAAAAAGATCATTATGGCGCTGAAAACCACACTCCATGCAACCGAAAACTCAACTGTGAAAATCTTGCTGGAAAATACTGCCGGTCAGGGCACATGTATTGGTTACCGGTTTGAACACCTCCGACAAATTTTACGTGGTGTTGATTCTCCGAGGATTGGTGTTTGTTTTGATACCTGCCATGCCTTTGCAGCAGGATATGATATACGCACAAAATGCGGGTTTGAAGAAACGATGGAAGAACTGGATAATATCGTGGGACTCAAGAACCTCCACGCCATTCATCTGAACGATTCGAAGGGAGAATTAGGCAGCCATCTCGACCGGCACGAACACATCGGGAAAGGCAAGCTGGGCTTGGAACCTTTCAGGCAAATCATGAGCAGATTCACCCATATACCAAAAGTAATCGAGACGCCGAAGAAGGATAATATGGACGTGGTCAATCTGGAAATTCTAAGAGGGTTAATACACTAATTAGTGTCTGAACGAAAACTCATATTGTTGCCATTTCGACCAAAGGGAGAAACTTGTTAACCCTATATTTATTTTTTGATACTTAAGAAATCAAAGACATTGCACACTTATTTTTATTTAGGTTTTCATTTTTTTATTGACATTTCAAACAGTTGTTTTATACAATTGTTTCAAATGGATATTTTAAATTCTGCAATACCTGATCTAAAGACGCGGCAACGGGTACTGGAGGCGGCTGTTGAGGTGTTCGCAGAGCACGGCTTCAGAAAAACCACCGTTCGGGATATCTGCAAACGGGCAAACGCAAATATCGCCGCTATCAATTACCACTTCCGGGATAAGGAGGGGCTTTACACGGCAGTGCTGCAATATGCCCATCAGTGCGCCTGTGAAAAGTATCCCCCACAGCTTGGACTTCGCGGTGACGCAACCCTTGAACAGCGGTTGCAGGCATTTGTTCGCTCGCTCCTTCTTCGTATTTTCGACGAAGGCCGCCACGCCTGGCATGGCAAACTGATGTCGCGGGAGATGTTTGAACCAACCCTCGCCCTTGATGCGCTCGTCGAAAACAATATACGACCACTTGCGCAACAACTAGAGTCAATTGTGAGCGGATTACTCGGCGCCCGGACAAATAGCGAACTGGTTCGTCTCTGCACCATGAGCATTGTATCCCAATGCGTTTTTTACCATCATGCAAGGCCTGTGGTAAACCGTTTATATCCTAACCAGAAATACACTCTCAAGGACGTCGACCGCCTGGCCGGTCATATCACCAGCTTTTCGCTTGGTGCAATCAAAGAATTCAAAAAACACTCGATGTTAAAAAAATGAATTTTATTGCTTTAAAAATGCTTATCGGTGATCGAGCCAAATACCTGGGAATTGTCATGGGACTGACATTTGCTTCATTACTCATTACCCAGCAATCTTCTATCTTCCTGGGTTTGATGACTCGCACTTTTGGTTTCCTGACAGACACGACACTTCCTGATATCTGGGTAATGGACCCAAAGGTGCAGTACATAGATGACCTGAAGCCACTGAAGGAAACAGAATCGCTCCGCGTCCGCAGTGTGGAAGGGGTTGCATGGGCAGTCCCTATGTACAAAGGGATGCTGAAGGCGCGTCTCTCGAATGGGACTTTCCAGACATGTCACGTCATAGGGCTTGACGACGAAACGTTAATCGGAGGGCCGCCACAGATAACACAAGGTCATCTCGCCGACCTTCGCCAGAGTGACGCCGTCATCGTGGACAATGTCAGCATCAATAGCAAACTTGCCCATGTCCTGCCCGATGGAAGACGGGAGGCGTTAAAGATTGGAGATACCATGGAACTCAACGATCATCGTGCCGTTGTGGCTGGCGTCTGTACAGTAACACGACCGTTTCAATCACAACCGGTCATTTACACCACCTACTCGCGGTCAACGATCTTTGCGCCCCGTGAGCGCAAGTTAATGTCTTTTGTGCTGGTCAAAGCAAAACCCGGACACGACCTCCATGTAGTAAGCCAGCGTATTCGCCAGATGACAGGACTTGCCGCATATACCCGTGACGAATTCAAAATGCTTACCGTCCGTTATTTCATGAAATACACCGGTATCCCTATTAATTTTGGAGTCACCGTGGTGCTCGGTTTTATTGTTGGCATTGCCATAGCTGGACAGACCTTCCACAACTTCACCCTCGATAATCTGCGCTACTTTGGAACGCTTAAGGCGATGGGCGCATCAAATAGAACCTTATTACGCATGATCGTACTTCAGGCAATGATGGTCGGAGGCATTGGATACGGACTTGGAGTTGGGGCTGCCTCGGCATTTGGCACCCTGTCAGGTAGTACCGAACTATCCTTCAAATTACCCTGGCAGCTTCTGCTTACCAGTGCAACTGCAGTTATGGTGATCTGCGCAGCTTCAGCCGCCCTTAGTATGTGGAAGGTAATAAAACTGGAACCGGCGATTGTTTTCAAGAGCTAATTATGAATAACATTGCAGTACGATGCAAAGGCGTAACCAAAACGTATGGCAGTGGCAATACCCAGGTACACGCATTACGCGGTGTTGACCTGGAAGTGAAGCCGGGCGAATTTATGCTGCTGGTTGGACCATCGGGCAGCGGCAAAACTACCCTGATCTCGATTATTGCCGGCGTGCTGGACGCCGACGGCGGTGAGTGTCTGGTATTCGACCATGATTTCAAACGTATGAATCGCCATGAAAAGACCCGGTACCGCGGTCAGAGTGTTGGATTCGTTTTTCAGATGTTTAATCTGATTCCCACACTATCGGCGGCTGAAAATGTTGCAGTCCCATTACTCATTCATGGAACCAAACGACGGGCGGCAATCGACAGGGCGAGAGAAATCCTTGACCAGGTTGGTCTGGGTGACCGTACGTACTCGCTTCCTGCCGAGCTATCGGGTGGTCAGCAGCAACGCGTCGCCATAGCGCGCGCAATGATACATAATCCGAAACTGATTGTCTGCGATGAACCGACCAGCGCACTCGACCATGAAACCGGACATAAGGTCATGGAACTGTTACGGGAGGTGGCTACCGGCGCTGACCGGGCATTGATTGTGGTTACCCATGATGCACGCATTTTTGAATTTGCTGACCGTATCGCCAAAATGGATGATGGACATATAACCCTGGTAACGAAATCGCTCCACCATCTGAAATTATAAAAAGCAACAATTGCGATTTGTTTAATTAACAATAAGTCCCTCCCTCGATGGGCAATGTCATTGAATTAAGGGTGAGAGCTTTTCTCTTTAAAGCAAAGCCCGAAGGGCTGACAGAGTATAGCCCAGGGCGACAGCCCTGGGATAAGGAT
>DBJWYX010000236.1:0-4078 GCA_052360825.1 Candidatus Wunengus sp. YC64 | reverse complement strand
CCCACATCAAAGGGTTATACGCCATCCGTATTTGCCTTATTGCCAAAACTTTTGGAAAGGTCTGGTACCAGTTCTAAAGGGAGTATTACGGGTCTCTATACGGTGTTGGTGGATGGTGACGACATGAATGAACCAATTGCTGATGCAGTCAGAGGTATTCTTGATGGACATATTGTGTTGTCGAGAAATCTTGCCAATCAAAACCATTATCCTGCAATTGATATTTTGGAAAGTATTAGTAGAAGTATGGATGACATTATTACGCTGGAACATAGAAAAGCAGCTCATAGGTTGAAAACGGTGTATGCGACTTACAAAGAATCCGAGGATATGATTAATATAGGGGCTTATACAAAGGGAAGTAACCAGAAAATTGATTTTGCCATATCTATGAATGAGCAGATAAAAGATTACCTCAAACAAGATGTGGCGGAAGACGGCGATTTTGATGATGCAGTGGGAAGACTTTTAAACATGTTTAAAAATAAATAAACATCATGGGATTCCATTTTAAATTTCAGAAACTGCTGGAAATAGAAAAATGTAAAGAAGAAGAACTCGTTAAGGAATTAAAATTCTTACAGAAGCGACTACATGACGAAGAAAAGTTGCTGGTATTCTTGAAATCCGTGTTAACGATACAGCAATCTGAGATGGAGAAAGAATTAAGTAAACAGGCAGAAGCTAAGATGTTTGTTTTATTCGAGTCGTACTTTTCAAAGCTGAATCGTGATATTGTTATACAAAGCTCGAAAGTAGAAGACACTTCTAAAAAGGTAGGATGTGCGCGTGAAAATCTGTTACAGGTTTTTAAAAAGAGAAAGGTGCTTGAAAAACTACGTGAGCGGTACGAAAAAGAGTATAAAGAGCACGTATTAAAAATGGAAAATAAACATTTCGATGAGATTGCAATATCAAAGTATTATTACAGGCATAAGAAAAAACAAATTCACTGATAATTTCCGGAGAATGTAATTATGAAGCTCCCAATAAACAAAAAAATGATGATGCTGCCGGGAATAGGGATTGTTGTTTTTGGAGTCTCTGTAATGGGAATGCTTTTTATGAAAGGTTCCAAAACTCCACCAACACCTCAAGTCCCGCAGACAGCATCACAAGATGAGGAAGGAAACGGCGGTCCAGATGTGAATCATGGGGGTACGGCTACTACAAAACTTGCAAAGACGGATAAGGAAAAGAAAGAGAAAACGACAACAAAGTTACCGTATGTGTATAAACAAAATGCTGCAACGATATTTAAGCCTCTTTCGTCAAATGAAATGGCCAAGATGCTTAAAGAAGTAGAGGCGGAAAAACGCGAGTACGAGAAGAGAAATGAATTGTTAGATTTTAAGGAAAAGACACTCGAGTCATTACGTGCTGATATGGACGCCGAAAGGAAAGAACTCGATACTCTTAAACTAGAACTGAATAAGATTCTTGATTCTGTAACTACGCAAAAAGTGGCGTTGAAGAAGGACACTATTCAACTGGATGAAGCAGAATCTAAGAATATCAAGAGATTAGCAACCGTTTATGGGGGTATGAAGCCTGAAAAAGCGGCGATGATTATAAAAGAAATGGATGAGGAGACTGCCGTTAAATTATTGACGATGATGGATGGGAAGATGTCAGGCAGGATTTTAGAGTCTTTCGAACCTAATCTTGCCGTCAAATTGAGTGAAAAGTTGAAATTATTGAGAAGCGATTTCAAAAGCGTCAAAAAATAATTAAGATAAGATATAGAACTTCATGAATTAACATGTTAATATGTTGATGAAGATTTTATTAAAATAACCAGGGAGTTTTATGTAATTTAAATAATATAGAGGCAAAGAATTATGGCAGAAAAAGAGGAAATAGTAACGAAAGAAGAAAACAAGGTTGCAGAGCAGCCACCGGTGGAGAAGAAAAAAGGTAACAAAACGATTATGATGATGGGGATTGTTGTCTTGATTTCTGTAGTATGTGCATTTGTGTTTGTTTCGAAAGTGTATCCATCTTTAACTGGAAATGTTGCGTCTGATGCACTGGTACCAGGAAATCCAGAAAATGAAGCAGCGGTAGAAACAGCAGAGGTACAAACGGTAAAACAGCCGGAAACAAAGAAAGAACCAGCCTCAACATCGAAAAAGAAAGAGGAAAAAGGAAAAGAGGGTCATGAAGGTGTCGAGAAGGAAGAATCCCTGGTTGTTCCTGTAGATACGATAGTCGTTAATCTGAGCGGTTCCAATGGGAGGCGGTATCTAAAGGCGAAGATAAACTTAGAGGCAAAAGATGGTGACGTAAAAAAAATCATTGAAGCAAAGGCTATACAAATAAAAGATCGATTAATTTCTATCCTTTCTTCAAAAACATTAGAAGATATTGATGGGCTAGAGGCGCAAGAGAACCTTAGAAAAGAAATAAAAGATGTTGTGGATGTGGTATTAAAGGTGGAAGGTGTATTACAGGTGTATTTTACGGAATTTGTTGTTCAATAACCAACGGAGTTAGGGTAAGTAGAGATGTCAAATTCTATACTAAATAATGAAGAAGTTGAAGCGCTACTCTCTGCAATAGAGGGTGGACAGGTTTTAGTTGGGCAAAAGGTAGAACCAAAAAAAGATAAAAAGATTCAACACTATGATTTCAGACGTCCCGATAGGTTTCCTAGAGAACAAAAACGTCGATTACAAAAGATTAGTGAAGAAGCAGCAAAAGCCGTTGGGGCTACTGTTTCTCGTTTTTTAAGGTCCTCGGTAGTTGTAGAACTCATTGCTATTGAAGAATTCAGTTACGAAGTATTTGTAAATTCCTTCACGGACGTTGTGTGTGCAAACGTTGTGAATTTAAAACCCCTCGCTGGGTTGGGTTGTTTGACTATCGATGTGGGTTTTTGTCTTGCTATCGTAGATCGGGGATTGGGCGGCCCTGGGAAAATACCACAAAAGGTAAGACCGCTTACCATGATTGAAGAGTCTGTGGTAGGTGTTGTATTATCAGATATTATGGAAGATATAAAGTTATGTTGGTCAAAATTAGCAAAACTGGAATGGACTCTGGAGAAAATGGAGATGGATATAAGGTCATTGCAGCTACTGCCCATTACTGAGCTTATGATTTCGATCAATTTTGCGATAAGTGGAGATCTTGGCAACGGTACAATCATTCTATGCATACCGGTCACAAGCC
Source organism: Candidatus Wunengus sp. YC64 (assembly GCA_052360825.1). Classification (GTDB taxonomy): domain Bacteria; phylum Planctomycetota; class Brocadiia; order Brocadiales; family Brocadiaceae; genus Wunengus. The sequence continues at coordinate 904 of DBJWYX010000236.1, read as the reverse complement.
TGGAAATGTTAATGGTAAAATCAAAATTAGAGAAAACTGACAGACAAAAGGAGATTGCCATTATTGAAAATGTTATTAAGGAAGTGGAATTAAATGCTTCCGTTATTTTTGGGGCGACCCAATTGTCGCTTAACGAACTTATGAACCTCAAGGCTGGGGATGTGGTAAAACTTGACAATAAGATTACTGAAGATTTATGCTTAATGGTTGAAGGAAAAGCAAAACGGTATGGTAAGCCAGGTGTGATTGGTAAAAAGATGGCGCTTCAGGTGTCATAGATCAGTGAAAAACTGTATCTGCGGTTTATCTTCGCTAATGAGTCAAGTTTTAGATGTTGGATGGTTGAATGGCTAGATGGTTATTAACCATTCAACCATATAACCATGTAGCCATTTATCCATAAAGTATTTAAATTAACTCTTGCATCCTGAATCTTGCATCTGGTTTTTTATTGGTCTGAGGCTTCGCCTCGCTAGTTGATTGTTTGGTTTTGAATTTGTTATGGAGAGATGAATATGGAACAGATTAAGGAAAACGTTTTGAATGAGATTGCTGAAACACAATCCCAGATACAATCAGTTCAATTTAGTCAGTTGACATCCATGGGCACTGATGGGATCAAAGGCGAAGGCAGACGTAATTTAGACCTGATTCTTGATATTTCGGTGCCTGTTTCGGTTGAGTTGGGTCATACAAATATGCTTATAAAGGATATTCTCGCCTTATCACAGGGCTCTATAGTGGAATTAGATAAGGTGGCTGGAACGCCTGTAGACTTGTTCGTTCGGGGGAAGCTGCTAGCTCAAGGGGAGGTTGTGGTTGTGGAGGAAAATTTTGGAGTGAAAATTACAAATATATGCGGTTCAGAAGAATTAGTTAAAAATCTTGGGTAATATGTTTGTTT
>DBJWYX010000235.1:0-4108 GCA_052360825.1 Candidatus Wunengus sp. YC64 | reverse complement strand
GATAGCATTTTCCTTTCTGCTTTCCCAAGTGTTGCACTTCAATGTTGAATGTGCCCCCTTAAAAATCGCCGACTATATACAAATCTCTGCACCTATCTTTTTGATGAATTACCACATAACCGTAGCGCAGTGCGCGATAAGTACGCGAAATCGGAAAAAGAGCCTAATAAAGCGCCCGACGAGAGGGTAAATACAGTAAGGTGTTTGGAAGATGATTTTAACATCGAACGAGGCAGCATTGTGATGTATTGTCCTACTGAAGGCATGAACGCAAAGATCGCTGAAGTAAAAATCAAGTTTAATGAAACTGTCGCGCCATTTAACGAATTAGAAAAAAATGATGATACACAACTTTCAGGAGGACATCTTGCTGCGCAATTAAAACGATACGAGCGACTGTGGCGAGTTCATTTTTTTATCGATAGAAAGGTCAAAAAGGATTTAGAGGAAAAGAAATTATTGGAGTTATTGCTTCTTGCAATAGATAAACTTGTCTTGAATAATCTCGGAGATGGAGAGGTGAGTCTGGCGGTTGTAGAAACGTTAATTGGTCAAATGACTGCAAATCCAAAGTCACTATGGCATGGATATGCTGTTGATGAGGAAATGTTAAAATCATCTGCAGCGAAAATTAAAGGCAAGTCTTATTATCCATTTGACAGTCCAAGCATTAAAAGTTGTCTCAAGAAAAAGGACGTGAAGGAAAATGTTACTCCAGGAAAAGAATCTACTTAAAGACTTTTTGTATGATGCCTCGCAAAAATTCGCCACTCACGCCACCGCACATATAGATATTGTCCTTTTATGCGGTTCTCTTGGAATTGAGGTGATCCGGTCATCTAAGGTCGATTTCAAGACGGCTCTGCTTGTTAAAGAAGAGCTGGGTTATCAAATAAAGCTTTCGCAGAAAGAGACAAATAGAAATGGATATACACTCTTCGAGGAATTTCTGATTGCGCATGAGATAGGCCATCTACTCATAGAGCGGAAATATTCCGTTAAACCTCATAGGACAAAAGAGTACTGGGAATTCGAAGAGCTTTGTAATTATTTTGCCAGGATGCTCTTGCTGCCGGATGGCTATATAAGAAAAAAGTTAAATGGTTTAAAGGCAGAACCGTTAGACCTGCTTGAGTTATCAAATCAGATAGCTAAAGAAGCGCAAGTCTATTGGCCAGTTGCGGCGCACAGACTCGCTGAGATATTTCCTGATTGCGGATTTTTTAGGACAAAGTATGATGTAGTGTCATCCGGCGACAGATATTTCAAAATTGACATGACAACCCTTGAGAATAATAAAGAAATGGGTCGCAAGTTCTGGTTAGAAAATGAAATTGGCCGCAAGTTCGCATCAATGACGAAGAACGGCGATGACATTTCTCTCGAACAATCGATATTCACGCGTCCTGATGTTATGAAGACATTCCCATCGTTTTGTAATGGCAAAGATGGCTATGCATATCGGAAAAATAATCGCGAAATTCGCTTTATAATAAAATTTTCATGAGTAGTCACGCCTGTTTCGTCTTTTCCTCGATCACGTGCAAAACTTCCTTTTCAGGAATAAGATACCCGTCCTTCACATGGATGACTTCGCGGAATATCCCTTATCAAATACAGGAGTAGCAACCCTTACAATACAACAGGTTTGTGGGGGATCTCCACCTAGTGAATAAAGAGTCACCCATTAGAAGGCTTTTGTCAAGCAGAAAAGATTTTCCGAATGGTCAATTACTAATTGCTGATTCTTTTAAGATACAGTGTTAACTTGTACCTAAATGCTTCGATATAATTGGCGCTACTTGTCCCCAAATTGTTGCGATATTGGCAACAGTGGAAAGGGAAAAGAAATTAGTAATTGATTTTATAATACCGCGGGCCCTTTTTTCTTCGGGAGTTTCACTTTGAGTAACAAGGAATTCAACATTTTCCAAGTTCTCACGTTTTTCATCATCACCAATATTTGAATTATTAATGGCTTCTGTAAGTCTTTCATATGCTTCCGCCAGTATTTTATCAGATTTTTTGAGTTGCTCTAATTTTACTTGTATCGATCCGTATACCGTTCCAGTATTAATTACACCAACATCTCCCCTTACATGGATTGTTGTTCCAGTGGCAGATTGTAAAATTCCCATCTTAAATTCCTCTTGAAGTGTCTTAACTCTTGTTTTTATATATCCACTCATTGAATTACGTTTTTCCTCGACCTTACCAATGCAAATCCCACGTTCATTATCGGTCATTCTCTTACAATGATTATAAACTTCGCAACGAATATCATAATATTCATCTTCGATTAGTTTTAAAAGTTCTGATTGTAATTCATCGAAATAATTTTTAGGTATTGATTGACTATTTTTGTTTATTAGTACGGTTTTTTTCTATTTCATACAAGGTATCAACAAGTTTACTTACATAAGCTTCATAAACTTTAATAAATTGTTCAATAAAGTTACAACTAGGATATCTTCCTGCTTCATTCCACAACGAAGCTAGGGTTTGTAATTCTTTTTCCTTTTCTACGTTTTGGCGAAATTTTAGCTCTTTTATTTTTGATTTTCTATAATCTTGCATAATAAATATGCGGCTTGTTATTTTTGTTTTATAATCTCATTTACTCTTAATGTCAGAGTCAAGGGCTTTAATTTTGCTATTTAAACCAATTCTTTTTCATCAATCTTAAGAGGTTCCCATTGCAACTTTTTACGCCACTAAGATTCTGAGTCACGAAGAAAAAATTTAGTGTCTTTGAGACTTTTTGGCAATAAAGTCGTGTTCATGGGGTTGGATAACGTGGTAATTCCAAACTCAATCTTTAAAAATGGATAAAATAGTTACTTAGGATATACTATTGGAATTTGAAGTGCATCTGAAAAAATTTCCTTCCAAGGAAGCTTACCTAATCGAATCCAATCAAGAGCGAAAAACAAACACATTAATCCTATACCAAAAGCTACATCTTGAACAACTCTTGTACCAAAACTTTTCCCTTCTGAGAAAAATTGGCTATATGTGCACAATCCGTCTTGCCTAAGTACAGCTGGAGTTACAATATTGCTATCTCCCGTTATGATAAGATCTGGTGCGTAATATTTATTCAATTCAAGACTTTTTAAAGCCTCTATAAGAAATGCATTTATTTGTTCTGGATTACTCAATATTTCACTTTTACTCTCTAGACGCACTTGATGCGCAAGTATGACACCGTACATCGGATTTCTTATTTGATATTCTAAGGAGGGATTAACTTTAATCAAGTTTTCGACGTATGGATCAAATGAAGATAGCTCAACTGGTTCCCTTCTCGAACAAAGTTCTTTTACTCTCTCAACTTGTTTAACAGCTTTTTGAAGACTAGAAGGACTTTCACCTTTCAAAACAAGTGTATATTTTGTTTCAACATAAGCATAAGCTGCTTCAATTGGAATTTGTTCCTTTATAGAAAAATCTAATCCCAATCCCTGTCGTAAAGTTGGAAAACGATCCTGAGCATACAATATAATATCATCGCCTGCTTTTTCACCTCCTGCATCAACAACAAAACCACGGCAAATACCATACTTATTGGGCAAGGTAGACCTAAGAAGCCGACATAAGGCGGTTTCAAATTCATCTCCATACTCAAAGTTGTATTCAACTTCAATTTTATTGAGATGCTCTTTAAATCTTTCTGAAAGTTTTTTAATGAAATCATTATACAAATATTGACTCATATTTGAATATTTTCTTAAAGTAAAAGACAAAAGTAGATTCAAAATATCAATTTAAATGACTTAGGTGTATCTTTGGTGTCACATCTTAAATAATAATTATTGATATTTTTATTCAATTATTATAATGACTTCTAATTTATCTTTCACTTTAAATTTAATATTTAATATGTGACTCATAGTATCGCTCTAGTGCCTCCCCAAAGCTTAAAGCCTGGAAAGAATAGATATTTTTGAGTTTTGACTTTTGACCTTTTAGGGTGTATTAATATTAAGGATAAAATGTAACTTTATATAACTTCATACATAAATTTTGAGGTGAACACCCATGCTTGAGCCAGTAGTATATTGTTCTTGCGGGAATCTAAAAGAATATGGAGGCAATTGGCAAATAA
>DBJWYX010000234.1:0-4139 GCA_052360825.1 Candidatus Wunengus sp. YC64 | reverse complement strand
TACCAATAAGGGTCGCTTCCAAAGACATCCATACTCTTAATCATAGCGACCTTTTTCCATTCATAGATACCGTATCTCGGATCGGTAGTTGGAAATAAACATACCGAATTCTTCAGTCCCTTCTTTGATGCCTCATTTGCAAGGTACTCGAGGAAGTTAACAATCGTCATCTGACGAAATGCCTTCACGTCATCCGTAAAATCAAGAGGCATCTCATAGCCGTATCCTGCTTTGAAAATATCCTTACACACTTCGCAGGTGCATCCCCAGATATCCCTCTTTTTACCTCCAAACAGGGGAGTAAACTCGCCAAAAAACAGATGCGGTTCATCCCAAAAAACACCTTCCGCGCCTGTTTCTGCTGCGAGTTCAATCCATGAGGTCATTTTATCCCGGAAAGTTTTCGAATTCAAACATGCCTTATATACTTTCATCTCACCCTCAGTAAAATTTAATCGCTGTCTGCAATTGGGATACGTCTTTACAAAGGTTGAAAATGATTCCCCGCCAAATACACGCCCCACACCCCACGGATCAAGGAAGACCTCCAGGCCAACATCGCGACTCGCCTTCACAATATCGACCATCGTCCCGGAATGGTATGTAATATCATGTTCACTCATGGTGTGAACGACGAAATTACATCCATCGTCAATCATCTTTTTCATGTCTTCTCGAACATGGCGTAATATTCGATTTGCAAAATAACTTGCTCCGAGTTTCATGTTGGCTATGTTAACCTTATCAATATATTATGTCAAGAAAATCCATTTCAATACCGTTTTTTTTGCTTGCGTAGGAACAAAGAAATTGCTATTATACCCCCACTCTTAATTTAGGCTCTGCCATGCGCGTGTTTCGAGGCATTATTTTTAAGGACCTATAACAACATTTTGGGAACCCGTCTTTGCTAGTAGGCGTACAATTCTCAATGAAGAAAGGTACAAGGCTATCATGGGGTAGACCACCGTGAAATACGGGTCCAAAAGATAGTCTCCCACGGCATTGCGGTGGAGCCTTAATTATTATCTTTACAAGCACTTCCGTTACTCGCTTATCTATCAGATTTACACAATCAAAAGTTTTCCTCCTTTCATAAACGCTATATTTTGTTGAATTAACATATTCAAATTTATATAATATTTTTAAATAATCAGGAACCTTATTCTATATTTTATTGTTTCATAAACCAGGAAATTGCTAACGATGAGGGAAGAAAACAACAGAAGGAAAGAATTTGAAGATATTGCTATGGAACATATCGATTCCCTCTATAGCATGGCAATACGACTGGTATTCAATAAGGAAGAGGCTGAAGACCTGGTCCAGGAAACTTACTTAAAAGCATATCGATTTTTTGATACTTTCCAAAAAGGGACAAACATTAAGGCATGGCTCTTTAAAATCCTTCGGAATACCTTTATAAATAAGTATAGGAAAGCGGTTAATTTACCGGGTGAAGTTTTTTACGAAGATGTCGAATCGGTTAATTCAAATTTATCTTATAAACAGGAAAGCGATTCAGGGGAATTAACAGACACTTTAGAAAGTAAATATAACGAACTTGGCAACTTAATGGAAGACGATGTTAAACGCGCAATAGATAGCTTGCCGATTGAATACAAAGAAGCTATCTTGCTTTCAGATGTGGAAGAATTATCCTATAGTGATATTGCAGAAATTACAAACGTGCCGATTGGAACAGTAAAATCAAGACTGAACAGGGGCAGAAAGTTGCTCCAAAAAAGTCTATGGGAATATGCAAAAGACAGAGGTTTTATTAAGAGGGGGAAATGATGGTTTGCGTTGAAGCAATTAAACACCTTTACGAGTTCATGGATAAGGAAATTGATAAATCTCAATATCCGATCATCAAAGAGCACCTTGACAACTGTTTTGAATGCCGTCAAAGATACGAATTCGAAAAGGGCGTTCGATCATTAGTAAAGGCATATTGTATTAATACCACAGCTCCTGCATACCTCCATAGTAAGATAGTAGAAAGTCTCCATTCCGTTGATACAGAAATACTGGGAAATAAAGATATTCAAGCCATTTCTGAACAAAAAGTAACACGCACACTATTTTCACCTCGTTTCTATGCAATAGCAGCTTCCCTTCTCCTTTTGATAGCAGGCGGCGTTTTTTATTACGCCAATTATTATAATTATAATAACGATTCCACCTCTATTGTCGATAATGCCGTCAAAAATCACGTTGTAGCAGTAAATGATAATCTGGTATTTAATGAAAAAACCTCGGTTGTGGGCAATATTAATAAATATCTCGGAAATACGATAAATACCAATCTAAGCAATTCATCTCCTGTGCTCAACGCAGAACGAGTCAGTATCGTAGGCGGTATACCGGTAAAATTCTGTGGAACAAGTAGTCCCTGTGTAATTTTCGACAAGGGAGGCAATAAGCTTTCCCTCCAAATTATACGCAATAACAATTTACCCATCAGAAACCTTGAAAGAACGCAATTCGGTCCCAAAGAATTTTACCTAGGAAATTGCCGTGGATTTAATGCCGTAATATGGGAAGAAGACGGTTCAACCTATTGCCTTACCTCAGATATCAGTAAAAACGAAATGCTGCGATTTGCCACTACACTCACCTCCCGATGACTTCCAGTTTATGCGCTAAAAATGATAACTCTATGTTTATGTAACGCCTGTCAGTTATACGATTCATCCCTTCCGACCATTTGCGAAGTTGTTTCTGAGAAATGAACGTCTACGATGTTACTCTTACCATATCAGATAAACTCATCACATGGCCTTCCGATCCGACGGTATCCATTCGAAAATCACGCTTGATTTCTCAAGGCAATTCCTGTAATGTATCCGAATTAAAATTCGGCTCGCATTGCGGAACTCATATTGATGCTCCCTATCATTTTGAGGAAAACGGTATCAAAATCGATCAAATCCCTTTAGATTGTCTCGTAGGAAGTGCAACGGTATTTGATGTAAAAAACAAAGAAAAGATTGATTTAGAGGATATAAAACCATTAAAATTAAAAAACAGGGAAAGGGTTATTTTTAAGACCATTAACTCTACCTTTTGGAAACTTCCGGAATTTAAAAAAGACTTTGTTTATATTACAAAAGAGGCTGCCCGGCATTTGGTAGACAGCGGTGTAAAGGTTGTAGGAATAGATTATCTTTCCGTTGAAAAATTTGGAAATAAACCTGCCGACACCCATCACATATTTTTGAGAAATGGCGTCGTCCTTATCGAAGGACTCGATTTGAGCAATGTAGAGGCAGGAGACTACGAGCTAATTGCGTTGCCGCTAAAAATAAAGGATTGTGACGGAAGCCCGGCGCGGGTAATTTTGAGAAGTATACCATAACGTATCAGGTTGTAACTAAAAATAAGACAAAATAATAAGTTAAAAATAATTACGCAGATAGGAGGTATGTATCATTGATTGAAATAAGAGTTCATGGACGCGGGGGGCAGGGCTCTGTAACAGCGGCAGAGTTATTGGGATTTGCAGCCCACAGCGACGGGAAATATGCCCAGGCATTTCCATCGTTTGGATCAGAAAGAATGGGCGCGCCTGTTCAGGCATTTGTAAGGATCAGTGATAAACCTATCCGTATACGAAGCCAGGTGTACAAACCTAATTACGTTATTGTACAAGACCCTACTTTATTGGAAGTCATTAATGTATTGGACGGGTTACATGAGGAGGGGTTATTGCTGATTAACTCCAAGAAAAAAGCTGCAGAGCTGGGTATAAATACGAAGATTAGAGTAAAAACTATCCCGGCTATGGAAATCGCCATGGAAGTGATTGGACGACCCATTATGAACACCACCCTGCTCGGTGCGTTTGCTGCAGCCACAGGGGAAATCAGCTTAGATGGTATTAGGAAAGCAATTCAGCATAAGTTTCCGGGTTCGGTCGGAGAAAAAAATATCGCCGCCGTACTAAAGGCGTTTGATTTTATCAAAAAGGAGTCATTATGAGATTAGATTTAGGCGCTATTGCGAAGGCCGGTTCTAGCAAGGCAAATCAAACAGGGAGCTGGAGGAATTATAAACCAATATTTCATCAGGTAAAATGTATTGGCTGTGGCCTTTGTAAAATCTATTGTCCCGAAGGTTGTGTTACCATGATAGAA
>DBJWYX010000233.1:0-4156 GCA_052360825.1 Candidatus Wunengus sp. YC64 | reverse complement strand
ATTGGCTACCCTTTGGTGGTAGAAAACATGGTCATGGCGCAGCAGAAGATTACGCAGGTTGGCGAGTGCAGGCAAGACGAATGGATAATAGATGAAATGTCCAGAAGGCTTGGCTTACCGGGCTGTGAAGAGAGCCTGGAAGATGTCATGAACTATCAATTAGAGCCGTTGGGTATAACCTATCAAAAACTAAAGGAGCAAACTTTCATACATCCGCCGCATGAGTATAGGAAATTTGAAAGGAATGGGTTTCGGACTCCTTCTAAAAAGATTGAACTCTATTGCAGAACGTTGGAAAGGATGGGCTACGATCCTCTGCCTACTTATAAGGAACCACCTGAAAGTCCTGCAAATACTCCTGAACTAGCCAAGGAATTTCCCTATGTGCTTACAACGGGCAGTCGCAGGAAGGAGTTTTTCCAGAGCGAACACAGGCAGATACCGTCGTTAAGAAAACGAAGACCGTATCCTCAGGTGGAAATGCATCCTGAAGTTGCTGCCTTACAAGGAATCAAACATGGAGATTGGGTTATTGTGACTTCTCCGAGAGGTAGTATACGAATGAAGGCTTTAGTTACAGAGAATATTCATCCCAGGGTAATTAATGTTGAGCACGCCTGGTGGTTTCCTGAGAAATCAGCACCCGATTACGGGGTTTGGGAGTCCAATGCCAATATGCTTACCAATAATGCGCCGCCCTATGATCCGGCATTTGGTTCATATCAACTAAGGGGACTGTTGTGCCGGGTTGAGAAAGAAGTTAAGTAGAGGCGAACGGTCGTTTGATGATGTAGAGACAGGTTTGAAACCTGTCTCTACAAGTAAGATTAGACACACCCTTGATTATTTTGAATTGTTTTCACTTATGCCTTGCCTAAGGTCTTTTTGCCTGGTTTCCATTCAACCGGACACAACTCTCCTGTCTGTAATGCCCGTAATACCCTCAATATTTCTTCTACGCTACGACCGATACCGAGATCATGTACCAATTGATATCGTAATTTTCCTTCCGGATCAATAATAAATGTTCCTCTCAGGGCAATACCCTTCTCTTCAAGGAGTACACCATACTTTCTGGAAACCTCCTTGGTAATATCGCTGAGCAAAGGATAGTTGAGACTTCCCAGTTCTTTCAGCCATGCCTTATGGGAAAAAACGCTGTCGATGCTCGCCCCCAATACTTGTGCATTCATTGACTTAAACTCGCTATCCCGCTTTGAAAATTCAGTGATTTCCGTAGGGCATATAAAGGTAAAATCGAGCGGATAGAAGAAAAGAACAACCCACTTCCCCTTATATTCGTCCAAACATACATCTTTAAATTTGTCTCCAACAACACCCTGCATGGTAAACTCAGGCGCATTTTGTCCAACTTTTGTACTCATGCAAAACCTCCTTTATTCAGATTGTAATTATTGTTAAATAACAATACAAACTTATTATTCTAGACGATGTCAAGATTTTTTTGATTTTATTTTTTTATGACAAAAAAGGTTAACGCCATTACCTGAAATACCAAAGCAAGTAATAGATAAGCATGGACATCGCTATTGCGATGTAAGTAAGCGAAGATGAGTGAGCCAAAAACGAAGCATTGGATAACGGATGCAAGAATAATTAACCACGATGCGGGTTCATAAGTCAACGTTCGGTTAATGTTTTTTACTTCGTTTAATAGTGATTCCAGGAGAAAATCTTTTTCCTCATACCCTTTTTCTTTCTTACTTTTAAGGGTAAGGCATTCCCGGCAAATGAGTTTTCCATCTTCTTGATATACGGCATGTCCGGAGTCGATGTCTTTTCTTGAAAGACTTCTTTTACAATTGGCGCATAATTTGATTTCTAGCATAATATTTTCGCTGTTTTATAAACTGGTCTTAGCATGCACAAAGCGATATTATACCAAACCCGTCTACTGTACAAGTCTTTATTTAAGTCCGTAGCGATCCAGTTTCCTATAAAGGGTGCGTTCGCCAATGCCAAGCATATTTGCCGCTTCTTCCCTATTTCCGCCTACTGTGGCTAAGGTGCTTTTGATGAGTTCCCTTTCGGCTTCTTCAATGGTAATTCCAGCCGCCAGACCGGGCGCTGTGGATATTTCGCTGCTGCGCTGTAATATATGATCCGGTATGTCTTCTCTGTCTATGGCGTCTCTCCTGCTTACCACAACCATACTTTCGATACAATTTTTTAATTCCCGTACGTTTCCAGGCCAGGAATATTTATACAGAATCTTTCGTGCCTCAGGAGAAATAATCGAGACTTTTTTATTGTGTATCTGTGAAAATTCACGGAGAAATGCATCCATGAGCAGTGGAATGTCATCGAGTCTCTCTCTGAGAGGCGGTAATTTGATAGAAACGACGTTCAGCCTGAAATACAGGTCTTCTCTAAATTTCCCCTCCTTTATAAGTTTCTCAAGATCCTGATTCGTCGCGGCGATCAGGCGAACGTCGACCTTGATGGACTCATTGCTGCCAACACGCGTGACTACGCCATCCTCGATCACCCGTAACAGCTTGACCTGTGTGGAAAGTGGCATATCTCCAATTTCATCTAAAAATAACGTGCCGTGATTGGCATACTCAAATTTTCCTTTCCGCTGGTACATGGCCCCTGTAAAAGAGCCTTTCTCATGTCCGAAAAGTTCGCTCTCAAGAAGATTTTCAGGGATAGCGGCGGCATTTAAGATTACCAGGGGGTTATTCTTCCTGGGGCTGTTATTATGGATAATCTTTGAAATGAGTTCTTTCCCTGTACCGCTTTCACCCGTTATCAGTACCGTAGCCGTAGTTCCGGAAATTTGATTGACAACGTTTAACACCTTTTGCATCTTTTGACTATTCCCAATAATGCCGGACAGTCCAAATTTTTCGTCAAGCTGTTTGTGCAACTCTCTGTTACTTCTTATAAGATTTTGCTTCTCGACGAGTTTGCCAACTTCTGCGCGGAGGTGATTAATGTTGATGGGTTTCAAAAGATAAGTAGCCGCACCTTTTTGCATGGCATCTACGGCAGTTTCAACCGTACCATAGCCAGTGATCAGTATTACTTCGGCTTCAGGTAATCTTTCTTTTGTTGTTTTGAGTATTTGTAAGCCATCGATGTCATGCATAATTAAGTCGGTAATTACGATATCGATTCCCCCGGCTTCAATGATTTTTAATCCTTCTTTACCACTTGTTGCTATATGGCACTTATATCCCACCTTCTGCAATGCCTCTGCTGTAGCAATTGCATGCTCTTCATTATCATCAATAACAAGAATAACAGTTTGGTTCATTGATAGGTGTTAATGAATTGTTAAATGTATGGGTAATTTTATAGAAAAGTTGGTTCCTTTCCCCTCTTCACTCTGAACCGAAATCGTTCCTTTATGGTCTTCGATAATACGCTTCGCTGTGGGAAGACCAAGGCCAGTTCCCGTCTTTTTGGTGGAGAAATAGGCTTGAAATATTTTGTCGATAATATCTTTGGGAATACCTGAGCCGGTATCCGTTATGTCTATTTGTATGTATTTTTTATCCAGGGATGTACGAACCATAAGTTCTCCGCCATTTTCCATTGCTTGTTTGGCATTGATAATGATGTTCAGAATCGCCTGTTTTACTAGATTGCTATCTATGCGACACAGAGGGAGATTGGCATCGTAGCTTTTTAGGATCAATATCTTTTTTTGTTTGATTTCAGGCGTAACAAAATCGACCACCTCGTCCAAAATCTCATTAATATCATGGTCTTTCAGTTCTAGTTTTTGTCCCCTTGCAAATCTTAAAAAATCATTCAGGATTTCATCCAGGCGTTGTACTTCTTTTTGTAAGACCTGTGTCTTCATGTACACTCTTTTGCTGTTTTCTCCCGTCATACTTTCCAGCTCTTCTTTAAGAAGCTGAAGGTTGATATTGAGCGTACTCAGCGGATTTTTAATTTCGTGGGCGAGTCCTCCTGCCAGGGTGCCGATAAAAGCTAATCTTTCGGAGTTTATTGCTCTTTTCTCAAGATTTCTGGTCTTATCAATAGCCTTTCGTACATAGAAAAAGGCCATCGGAATAAAAATAATAATGGATGCTGCTGCACCGATTAAATACGGGATCACATTTCTCTAATAAAAAAATTGAGCCAGGAAGACGGGCTTGGTTGCTTTCTTCCTGGCTCT
>DBJWYX010000232.1:0-4185 GCA_052360825.1 Candidatus Wunengus sp. YC64 | reverse complement strand
CTTAGAAGCTATGAGATCGGCAAAGGCGCATCAGGGACTCGATACCATCAACTTCTTGAGTTTTAATTTTAATACTCATGCGGAACTCTATCCCATGATCTTGTCCTTTTATGAGGAAATGGCCAACGTCAGTCTGAAAAGTCAGCGGTTTGATCTATTGTCCGCCGACCGATTTCTTGCGGAAGTCCAGCAAATAATCGGGAAGACAACGGTAAGCTGCGGGATGGAGGGCATCAGTGAGCGGCTGCGCCGCTGCCTGCACAAGAATCTTACGGAAGAACAAATCTATAAGGCGTGTGAATTCCTGTTTGAAAGGGGTATCAGGGAACTCAAGATTTTTTTAATCGGTACCGGATTGGAACAAGCGGAAGACTTTGGGGAATTTGGAGGATTCGTAAAACGTCTGGCAGATTTGAAAAGTATGTCTGACAGCAAAGTACGCATGATTTTTAGTCTGACGCCGCTGTATTACCCACCGCATACCCCTTTACAATATCACGCTTGTATTACAGCCATTAGTGACAACAAGAAGTTAAAGAAGGAAATCGAACGTATCTGTAAACTCAACGATATGGAATTCCGGGAAAGCGCTTCGTATGAAGAAACAGGGCTGATGCAATTATTCGCTATGGGTGATAGACGCCTTACTCCAGCCCTTATCCGTTCATCGATTACCGATGGTTTTCTGTATTACAATAGCGTACCCAAACAGGTACTCAAAAACTGGCGTACCTATTTATCAGAATTGGGATTGTCCGAAGAGAATTATTTTAGGGAAAAGGGAAAAGAACAGGTCTTTCCATGGGATGATGTCGATATGGGCATTTCAAAGAAATTTCTGTGGGAAGAATATGAGCGTTCAATCCATTTTACAGAGCGTGAGTATTGTCTGGGTCGCCCTTCTATAGACGCCCAATGTCTTGGTTGTGGGGCATGCCCGACGGCCACGCATATAAAAAAGATTACACAACACAAGATTTCTCAACCCTTTCTTCTGGAAGAACTCCGCAGAATTGCAGATAGGAAACGAAACAGTTATACATTACGAGTAGTCGTGGAAATCGAACCCACGATGCGCTTGGCGCCAAAACGACTTATTGGAGTTGCCATTGCACGCGCCCTCATGCTGGCATTGCCGGAGATTGTGCCGTATTACTCTTCATTATCTGGGTATCTGAGTGATTTTGCCGGAGATAAAGCTCCTGCAGATTTCACTTACGGTATAAATGTTTATCATCTTGCATTTTTATCAAAGGATAAAGTTGTTGAATGGTTAAATAGCGAAGTCCTCTCTAAAAAACTTAATACTATACAAGGATATTGCCAGGGGTTCAGAATTAAAGAATTTGTTGTAAATCCAGGCGATATGCTGGATGTGAAATATATGCTCTATAAGATGTATTTTAACAAAGACTTTACTGCCTCTTTTATAGAACAAAAAGCCGGAGAATATCTTCATGCCAACTATGTCAAGCATACGCTATTAAAAAGACACGGCGATACGATATTCAAAGTAGACACGAAGAGCAAAAAAAATGCTATGGTTCTTTATGCAAGAATTAATAATTTAAACCGGATGAAAGAACCAGATGCTGAGTGTTCCATTTTAATGGCCGTTGCAAGGCGTTTCGATATCCAAACATTTCTGGAGACTTGTTATGGATTCGAGAGAAGACGCGAGGTCGTTTGTACGAGAATAGAAGCTTTGGGCTACTATGGAAGAAATCCGGTTTTACAAAAAAATGTAAGATGTGCTTCATGTGCTGATTCTATTAATGAAACATTTCTCGTTGGTCAACCATTAGGGGAAAACCAGTGCCTTATTTGTACTATTGACAGGGATGGGATTTGAAGCCCGTACCAATATCTTCTTAATTACCCTTTTGTAAAGAAACAGAGGTCTTTTTCAGATAAAAGTATTGACACAAATATTTGGTTTTTCAAATCTATTTATGGTATATTTAATTCAATTATTCTGATAAGCTATATACAGAAATCGGGCATGCATACGGTTAATTTCGCACGGTGTCGATAAAATTTACGGTTTGAATGGGTGAGGTAAATAAGATGCGAAAGACAATACTTACCGTTTTATGGTTGATCGTTTTCATCGGGTGTTCCTCCACATCAAAAAAAACAGTCGATACTAAAGGTGTTCCAACAACCTTGCTTGGATTGCTGCCAAAGCCTGCCGAAGAAAAACCAATAGAAGAAACACCCCCTGAAAAAGTGCTGAGTTTTGAACAAAATAGGGCATACAAAGATACAGACGGTTTCCCCGATTATATTATAGGGGTAGGAGACCTCCTTACCATTTCCATGTTACGGGCGGGCGGACAGGAATCTGTAGATATCAGGGTACCGCCCAGCGGCAAGATATCTTTTTCGTTTTTGGATAATATACCAGTCGTTGGACGAACAACGGGGGAAGTGGCTGAGGAAATGGCAAAACAATTGGAGGCTTTTGTTAAAAGACCGAGAATTACTGTGGTTGTAAAAGAGTATTACAGCAAAAAGGCTTTTCTTTTAGGGGAAATTGCCAGGATTGAAGGATTGCCACAATCGGGCCCGGGTGTATATCCTTTAAAAGGCAAAACAACTCTTCTGAACACATTAATATCCATCGGGGGTCATACGCCAAAGGCTGATCTTAGTCGTGTGGAATTAACCAGGGGAGGGAAAATTTATTATATCAATCTATACAAAATGCTGACCCAGGGCGGAGAAGGTATGGATATAATTCTCGAAAATGGAGATCGGGTCGTTGTTCCTGAACTTCCCACCTTCAAAGAGGAGAAGCTGGTAACTAACAGAGTTTATGTCTTGGGAGAAGTAAGTACTCCCGGTCTGCTTGAAGTAAAAACAGATATTACCATGCTAGAGGCGATCTCAAAGGCCGGTGGAGTGAAATTAACCGCAGCAAAAAGTAAGGCACGGATTGTACGCGGGGATATAAGAAACCCGGAAGTGATTCCTATCGATCTTAAAAAACTCATTGATAAATCAGACCTGAGTCTGAACGTAAAACTGCAAAATGGAGATGTTATCTATGTACCCACGACATTCATGGGAAAATTTAGTAACTCCTTTACACAGCTAATACCTATCCTCAATGCATTTACGTATCCGGCTATTTACAGAGATCTCTATACGACAGGGGGAATCGGTATCCTGGATACGGGTCCTCGTCCCACCGGTGGAGCAACCGGAGGTGGCGCTGGGGTAACATCAGAGACCCTCTTAAGCAGGTAATAAGATGGCGCAGTACGAACTTAATTTAAGAGATTATCTACGAGTCCTTCGTAAAAGGAAACTCATCGTCATATTTGCAGCCGTTTCACTGGGATTTTTTAGTTTTTTCTTTGCCACCCTGCAAAAACCCATTCCGCTTTATAGAGCCGAATCAAGCGTCAAGGTAGAACAAAGCACTACCGCAACAGGCATGTACATCGAAAGCCTCAATTACGGGGAAACCAGCAATCTCGATACACAATCGGCAATTATTAAAAGTATACCGATTATGGAATTTGTGGCAAAAAGGATGGGATTGATCGATGAAAAACTAACACCCGAAGAAATCCGAAAGGAGGCACGGTATATCAATCGTGTATTGGGTATAAGGAATCAGGTTAGCACATCGTTAGAAGGCTATACCAATATCATTAACATAGAAGTGGTGGACAGTGACCCGAAGTTTGCCCAGCGACTTGCCAATACTACGGCAGAAGTATATAAAGAACAAAATACATTGGAAAAAAACAAACGAATCATTGAGGCAAAAAAATACATAGAAAATCAACTGGTGGTGGTTGAAGAGAAGCTCAAAGTTGCCCAGGAAAACCTTCGCTTATTCAGAGAAAAAAACAGGCTTGTAACCATCGAGAGCGAGACTGGTGAAACGCTTCATTTGCTGAACGAATCCGAGAAAGAATACGCGTACGCAAAACAAGAAAAGGCAGAGATTGAATCCTTAATCACTGAATTAAAGAAGCAGAAGATACTGCCGAAAGAATCGGTTGAAGGCTTTTATGCTGAAAAGGTCGGCCCTATTTTTTCCAGTTTAAATACGAAATTGGTGGATTTATACGCTCAAAGAGATTTGTTGCTGCTGGATTATAACACAAACCATCCAGAGATTCAAAGGATGGACGTCCAGATTGATAAAATAACTTCAAATATGATAAA
>DBJWYX010000231.1:0-4185 GCA_052360825.1 Candidatus Wunengus sp. YC64 | reverse complement strand
CGACCTCTTGAACCCCATTCAAGCGCGCTAGCCAAGCTGCGCTACACCCCGACTTAGCCATATTATATTGTCTTTTTATCTATTATCAACTTAAATCCATTCTGAATTTAACTTTGACATTACTCTTATTTTCTAATATAATTTGTTTTGGTTCTGTTAAGAAAATCGTACTATATACTGTAGATACATTTCTATTGTTTTAATGCATGGCTAAAAAAACTAAAAACACATCTAAAAAAACACCATTTTCTATCGGATACATCCTAATCTTCCTTGCCGTCATGTACATCGTACAGATGTTTCTCTCCCCCAAGGCTGAAGAAATATCTTACAGCCAGTTCAGGCTATACTTAAAGAATGGCTATATAGCAGACTGCACCGTTGGTTCAAACCTTATTCGTGGTCATTATAAAAAAGTATCCGCCGAAGGTGATAAAGAAGAAACCGTCGCCTTTGCTACCGTGCCAATACAAGACATGGAACTCGTCAATGAACTTGAATCCCAGAAGGTTAGATTTAAAGGCGCCGTTGAAAATAATTTCCTGAAAAACGTCCTGATGTGGTGGGTCTTTCCCTTTGGCATCATGGCGTTAGGTTGGTTCTTTCTCTTTCGGAAAGTTGGCGGGATGGGTTCTCCTTTCATGTCTTTCGGGAAGGCAAAGATAAAGCTGTACTCAGATAATGGGACGCAGAAGACAACTTTTATCGACGTTGCAGGTTGTGACGAGGCAAAAGAAGAGTTAAAGGAAATTATAGACTTTCTTTCTTACCCCGAACGATTCCAAAAACTGGGTGGGAAAATTCCCAAGGGTGTGCTTCTTATAGGTCCTCCCGGAACAGGGAAAACACTCCTTGCCAGAGCAGTCGCGGGCGAGGCTGGGGTTCCATTTTTTTCAATCAGCGGGTCGGACTTTGTCGAGATGTTTGTTGGAATGGGCGCTGCGCGGGTACGAGACATGTTCGAACAGGCAAAGGAAAAGGCGCCATGTATCGTTTTCATTGATGAGATTGACAGCGTCGGTCGTCAACGAGGCACCGGCTTGGGTGGGGGACATGACGAACGCGAACAGACGCTCAACCAACTCCTCGCAGAGATGGATGGATTCAGTTCACAGAAAGGAGTTATCATCGTAGCCGCTACCAATCGACCGGACGTTTTGGATAGCGCGTTACTGCGTCCGGGACGTTTCGATCGTCAAATAACCGTTGACAGGCCAGACCTTATTGGTCGTGAGGCCGTTCTGGCAGTCCATGCAAAGACCGTAAAATTGGCTACCGAAGTCAGTTTGAAAGTCATTGCAAAACGCACACCGGGCTTTTCGGGCGCAGACCTGGCAAATGTCATCAATGAGGCTGCACTCCTTGCGGCAAGGCACAATAAGAGCTTTGTAGGGATGGAGGAATTAGAATCCTCTATCGACAGGGTATTAGCCGGTCCTGAACGAAAGAGCAGGATTATGAGCGATGTCGAAAAAAAGACCGTTGCATTCCACGAATCAGGCCATACCCTTGTAGCCGCTTTGCTTCCCAACACTGACCCGGTACACAAGGTTTCTATAATTCCGCGAGGAACTGCTGCGCTGGGTTATACCATGCAGCTACCGATGGAAGATAAATATTTGACAAGTGAATCTGAAATCCTTGATACCCTTTGTGTGTTGCTCGGAGGCCGCGCTGCCGAAGAACTCATCCTCCATGAAATATCGACTGGCGCTCAAAACGACCTGGAGAAGGCTTCACATCTGGCCAGGAGTTATGTATGCAGATTCGGTATGAGCAGGAAGTTGGGACCTCAGACCTTTGGCAGGCAATCAGGGAATATCTTCCTTGGGCACGATCTCGTCCAGGAAAAAGAATACAGCGATAAAACAGCCATCATAATTGATGAAGAGGTTACCGGTATTATTATGGGCAGCTACGAGAAGACAAAAAAATTGCTCAACGATAATAAAGGCAAACTGGAACTATTAGCAAAGAAATTGGAAGAGGAAGAAGTTTTGGAGGGAGAGCAGGTATTAGAATTGTTAAACATTGAAAAGAAACGACCAAGAACCCACAAAGAAGCGGACATTACCCCAATCGAACAACCCCAGCAAAACCTGCAATTCCTGAACAAAGATAACGAGAAAAAGTAATATACCTACCGTTTATTTTACTTTGCGGCTTACTGCATTTCCGCTAAAAGATTCTGGGGAAGATTAAAATTAGAATATACGTTTTGCACGTCATCGTGATCTTCAAGCGCCTCCATAAGCTTCAGTACTTTACGGCCTGCCGCATCTTCTAAATCAATATTGTTTTTGGAAATCCAGCTCACTTCGGCAGTTTCAACTTTTATATTTTTACCTTCGATGGCTTTTTTGACCTTGCCTAAATCTGCTTGTGAACATATCACCTGAAAAACATCACCAACCTTCTGTAAGTCCTCGGCGCCGGCATCCAGTACCAACATCATCAAGTCGTCTTCATTGAGATTGCTGCTATTTACTATAATAAGCCCCTTCTTTTCAAACATCCATGACACGCAACCCGCTTCTCCCATGTGTCCGCCGAATCGTTCGAATATCTTTCTTATTTCAGGGACGGTTCTATTTTTATTATCCGTCAGAATTTCTATCATCAGGGCAACACCATGCGGCCCGTATCCCTCGTACAAACACTCAAATAACTCTATATCTCCTGCAGAATCCCCTGTACCTTTCTGAATAGCGCGTTCTACATTATCCTTAGGCATGTTAACAGAACGGGCTTTATCTAATGCAAGCTGCAGTTTCGGATTCATATCGGGATCGCCGCCTTTTCTGGCAGCTACAGTAATCATACGGGCTATCTTAGAAAATGCTTTGCCTTTTTTAGCGTCAGCAGCACCCTTTTTATGCTTTATACTTGCCCAATGTGAATGTCCAGCCATTTTCCCTCTATTCCTCTATAAATCATTTCATTAATAAACGTCTTTAAGGCCGAGTGATTGTTTCAAGCTCCAGATGATTTGCAATAACCTTTGAACTCGTTTCCTCTAAAGAAATTAACCTTTTAACCTTTTCCAGTTTTGTCGTAATATTCTCAACTTGCACTTCATTACTGCGTACGTTTTTATATAAGGTTTGGGCTTTTTCCCAGACCTTGACAGCTTCGTCCCAGTGCCCCAAACTATAATGAACATCTCCAATGTGCTCATAGATATCGGGCTCTTCCAGGAGTTGAACAGCCTCCAGCAACTTTTGAAGAGCTATAATCAAATAATCGTTTCTTCCTTCTGCCTGTGCCTTTTTATAATAAGCCCAACCCATACTATCTATATAAGCGCCATTCCTGGGCTGCGCTTTTAATGCCCTGTTAATGAGTTGTATGGCCTCGTCCAGATTTTTATTGTTTTCAACAAACAAATATCCGAGAAAATTACTTGCCTCGTGAAAATCCGGATCGAGCTTTAAGGTCATCTGCAATTCTTCTTCAACTCTATCGATTTTTTGGTCCTCGTAATAAAGATTCGCTAACAGGAAATGTGTATCCCGTTTTGTTTCTTTATCCATTGGAATCAATTTCATGTTCTCAATAACGACAATTGCCTCACCGATCTTACGCTGATTTCGGTAAATCTGGCATAGCATGAAATATTCCTTTGGATTCTTGCTTCCGGCATCCACATTTTTCCTAAGAATTTTCCGGGTTTTCTCGATCTCTTCGCTTTTTTTTGACTCATTCTTTATTTTTCCATATATCTCGGACAATGCAAGATGCATGACCCAGTTATCCGGATCCTTTTCCAAAAATGCATTTGATTCCTTCAAGGCATTTTTATAATCATTGAGCGCATCATAACACAGCGTGAGATAGAAGCCGGCGAAGCTCAATTTGGGATCAGTTTCTTTTACCTTTAAAAAATATTCCAGGGCTTTTTTTATATCATTTTTTTCAAAATATCGCTGGCCTATTTCATAATATATTTTTGCCGGTTCACTTACAAGTTTCTGGTCAAACATATTCTGGTAACACTCGGCGCCCTTTTCCATCATCCCATCCTGCATATAAAGATTGGCGAGTCTGTAAAGAGCGTCCGCCAAAAACACGTTGTCTAGTTTGGTTATCGTGCATCGGCGGGCACGTTCATACTCTGCAATTGCATCCTTATGTTTTCCTACGGTTTCATAAAGGGTGGCCAGGGTATAATGAACGCTGAAATCA
>DBJWYX010000230.1:0-4196 GCA_052360825.1 Candidatus Wunengus sp. YC64 | reverse complement strand
GGAGGTAAATTCTATGTATGGATAAGATACTTTTTTTACAGCTATTTTCACTATCTTAATCCTTTCTTAGATTAAAAAATTAAAAACTGCATTCACTTTATTAAACCACATAATTTATTCACGTAATAAGTGCTTGACACTAAACTCAATCATGTAGTTACTGTGTATATCTGTATCTGTGAAATCTGTGTCCTGATGTAGATCAGTTTTTTAGAAAATATCAGAATTTGAAGCCAAAATCAAGGAATATGTCTTGTTGCTTGAGTACCATAAAATACCCAGAGTGGTTTAAAATATTGATTTTGCTTCTCCAAATTATAGGGAAAAAATTTGACATCCTATTTCGTTATGATAGAATTCGCCGCAGATTAATTTCCTTTAACCTTACATGAGGAGGAATTTTTATGAAAAAGCTTATGATTATTTGTATGGGTGTTTTTCTGGTAATGTGGGGTTTAAGTGCCGATGTCATGGCATCCGGTAAGAATCATGGTAAAAAAGTGAAAATCGGAGATATTTTGAGGTCGAATGTTAAGGCACAGGATGATCAAGACAGCGAAGACGGGATCGAAATCGGAATGCAGGTGGACAAAATTGAGTCTTCATCCGATGAATTTTATGATATACAATTTTATCTTGAAGGCGATACGTTGAAGGATGCTAAAAAGGTGCAAATAAAGATACCCACGGGAAAGAAGATAGAGTTAAAAAACACAGTCGGTCTCAATTCCTTGGATTTTGAAGCATTTGATCTGGATAGCGTAGATCTTGAGGAGAGATTCCCGGAAGGGGAATATAACATAACGCTCGTTCCCAAAAAAATTGGAGGCGCGACATTCGATGTGATCTATGACTTTCCACCAACTCCGGTAGTTACAAGTCCCGAAGCTGATGCTGCCGATGTGCCATTAACCCTCACCGTCGAGTGGGAGTCGTTGGCTGATGAAGATATTGACGGTTTCTTATTGGTTCTTGAAACAAACGATGATTCTGCTGATGGTTTCGAACTTGTAAAGCTTTTAACGGCAGATGCCACCTCCTTCTCAATCCCCGACGGTCTACTCCAATCAGATACGGAATATATATTAGAAGTGGTGGCATATAAAGCCTTTGATGAAAATGCGTACCTAACGGGTGTTCGGTATATAAATTTTACAACAGAAACTTTACTGCTACAGTAGGCGATTTAGTTGAAGTCCAGGGACATGAAAGGCAATAGTAGTCTCGGCGATATGCAGTTATACCTTTAAGAAGATGTATCTCGCAACGAATGCCGCTGAGACCAGATGGAATGCCCAGTGCATCTGACGCGCCTTGCCGCTGACGAGTTTTAATATGGAATATGAAATGAACCCGAATGCCAGACCTTCTGTGATACTCAGAGAAAAGGGCATAACGGCAAGGGTTAAGAATGAGGGAATCGCCTCAGTTGGGTCTTCCCAGTTTATTTTTTTCACGTTAAACATCATCATACTTCCCACGACGATAAGGGCGGGCGCAATGATGGGGTAGAGGAAGTTCCCTTGGGGGGTTTGGTAACCGCCGCCAATCATCTTTATCAGGGGATAAAATAGCAAGGATAAAAGGAGCAGACAGGCGGTAAAAACACTGGAGAGTCCCGTTCGGCCTCCGGCCTGTATGCCTGCAGAGCTTTCAATGTAGCTGCTGACGGTGGAGGTGCCCAAAAGTGCGCCTGCAACGGTACCAAGCGCATCTGCCAATAGAAGCTGTTTTACGCGGGGAATTTTCCCGTTTTTGTAAAACCCTCCTTGTTCAGCGACTCCTACTACCGTACCTACTGCATCAAAAAGATCGAGAAAGAACAAAACAAATAAAACGGAAACAAATTCCGCTTCGAAAACTGCTTTGAGTGGATTGCATTTTAAGAATGTCGGGTCAATCGAGGGAGGCATGCTTATAATACCCTGGTATTTCACCAGCCCTAAAGGGATACCTACCAGCGTTGTCGCAATAATCCCGTATAAAATAGCGCCTCGTATCTTTAAGGTAACCATCACCCCGATAGCCATCACACCGAACAGGGAAAGCCAGACTTCCGGATATTTGGGGTTTCCTAAACCGACCAGTGATCCTGGTGTATCAACGATTATCCCTCCGTATTCAAATCCTACCAGCGCAATGAGTAGGCCGATTCCCACCGCAATCGCATTTTTTAATGAATCAGGTATGATGGACGTTATTAACTCACGAACGCCGACAAATGACAGGATAATGAACAGCATGCCCGATATAAGATTTGCGCCTAAAGCAACCTGCCACGGATACCCCATACCACCTGTGACGACAGGGCCGCACACAGTAAATGCAAAATAAAAATTATGTCCCATAGCGGGTGCTTGAGCAATAGGATAGTTAGACAGAAAGGCCGTTAAGAGAGTAGCTACGGCGCTGGCGATACAGG
Organism: Candidatus Wunengus sp. YC64; assembly: GCA_052360825.1. Taxonomy (GTDB): domain Bacteria; phylum Planctomycetota; class Brocadiia; order Brocadiales; family Brocadiaceae; genus Wunengus. The sequence goes on along the minus strand of DBJWYX010000230.1, from coordinate 1,774 downwards.
TGGCCACCATGACCGACCCAAAATCCATTCCGCAACTGGAAAGCACGGCAGGCTGGACGAAGATGATGTATGACATCGTCAGGAAGGTGGTTGTGCCTGCCACTGCTTCTGTGGTAATGCGGGTGTTGTTTTCCTTTAGCTTAAAGATTCTTTCGAGTATCATAGTTACAGGCATTCATCGATCAGCGCTTAGGGATTTAGCAAAAACAAGTGTTGAACATTTAGCCTCTTGTAAGCATGTCATTCCCGCATGCTTTTAGCGGGAATCCCGCGGTTATAAAGACATGGATGCCCGATAAAAGCATTCGGGAATGACAGAAGTAAATTGATCATGTTGTTTTTACTAACCTCCTTAGCATCAGCAGAAATACACGGATGAAATTTTCATTCTTTTATTCTTGTTTCTAACTTCTTGTCTCTTGCTTCTTGTTTCTAACTTCTTGCTTCTGATTTATTTTTACCTTATTCCAGACGGCGTCCATTTCTTCTAAGGTACACTTTTCAATATCCTTTCCCATAACCGCAAGTTCCATCTCTACCTTTTTGAAACGATCGACAAATTTATAGATGGTCTTGTGGAGGACGTTTTCCGTATCCAGCTTCAAAAAGCGGGAGAGATTGACAATAGAAAACAAAAGGTCTCCAACCTCCTCTTCAATATTTTCGGGTTTATTTTCCTGGATTGCCTCTTTGACCTCCGCCAACTCTTCATCGACCTTGGCAATCACGCCAGTAATATCCGGCCAGTCAAAACCTACCTTGGCCACCTTCTTTTGTAATTTCTGAGCCTTCTGGAGGGCCGGGAGATGTTTGGGCAGGCCGTCCACAATGAACTTCCTTTCTTCATTTCCCTTCTCCTGCTTCTTAATCTGCTCCCATTGATGGATTACCTCTTCAGGTGTAGCTGCTGTGGCATCTCCAAAGACGTGTGGATGACGCCGCGTCATTTTATCAAGGCAGAGCGCCATTACGCCACCGATATCAAACTCTTTCTTTTCCTTTGCAATTTGACAGTGAAAAATAATATGGAAGAAGAGGTCTGCCAGCTCTTCCTTGATTTTATCAGGATTTCCAGTGTCTATTGCATCTATGACCTCATAAGCTTCTTCCACCAGATGCGGTTTTAAGGACGCATGGCTCTGTTCCTTATCCCACGGACATCCGTCCTTACTGCGTAACTTCCGCATCAGTTCAATCAAATCCTGAAATAATGAAATGGATTTATCTTCAGATGTATTCATTGATCATATACTCGATAATAAATGTGTAGTCTTCAGCCATCGCCTTCAGCATTTGGCTTTTAAATGAATAAAGTAAGTGTCTGCCGCTAACCCCTGACCGCTAAATAGCTGCCTGCTGGAAGCTCACGTTTTGGTTGCGGCTAGATTATTAAACACAATCTATGCCCGAAGGGCAGAAAGCACATAGCCAGGGGTAAAGCCCCTGGACGAAGAAATACAAAAAGAATTAACCCCGAAGGGGTGGAAGAAAAAAGGATTTTATTGATTTCCCCGGAAATGCCGCATTGAATACAAATTGTAGTTGGAAATGATTGTGCCATAATTTCTTTCACCCTTTCGGGGCTGATGTTTTTATATATTTTAGCAGGGGGCTTTGCCTCCTGCTATATACTAACGGCCTTTCAGGCCTAGCATCGAAATTCCTTACCATGAAGTTAGAAGAAATTGGTAGGTCAACCGTCTCGGTTGACCCAATTAAAAGCAGCAAACGGATACAGGACAAGCAAGACGCTTGTCCTACCAGTACCGCATCA
>DBJWYX010000229.1:0-4235 GCA_052360825.1 Candidatus Wunengus sp. YC64 | reverse complement strand
CCGGGCACGGATTTTTATAAGATCGCCAAAGAAAATAAACTCTTTGTTTACGGAGACTATAAACCCGTCAATGTGGCAAAGGAGGCCAATATTGCTTATCCGCATCTCGGCAAGACGGACCTCGAAAAGGCTGTACGCCGCGCGAACTTTGAGTTCTTTCTAACCCCCCGTTTTATCCTGAAAAATATACGACGTTTGGGGTCGCTGGACTCTTTAAAAGCCATGTTCAGGAAGCTCTTTTAGAAATGAAAATATATTTTTCTCCGTGTTCTCGGTGACCTCTGTGGCAAAGGAATTTCACGATGAAATTTTCTATCCTTGTTCCTGCATACAATGAGGAACAGTTTATAGCATCCTGTCTGAATTCCCTTGTTTCTGTTGCTTATGACGATAAGGAGATTATTGTTGTTGACGATGCCTCGACTGATCGTACGGTTCAGGCAATTGAAAAATTTCTGGACAAAGGTGTAATTTTAGTCAGGCGGGAAAAGAATGGTGGAAGGGCTGCTGCCTTAAACACTGGGTTAAGGCGGGCTATGGGCGATGTTATTATCACAACGGATGCCGATACCGTCGTGCCTTCAGATTGGTTGCAAAGGTTTACATCGTGTTTTGAGCGGCAGGGCGTCGTTGCAGTGGGAGGGGCATATCAGGCTTGTAACAAGGATAAATCCCTGTCGTATGCGACCAGCATCCTTGACCAAATTTTAAACGTGGTATTTAAGAAATCTCTGATTCCTAATAAATTATCAGGTGTAAATTCTGCTATTCGCCGAAATGCGTTACTGCATTTCGGCGGTTTTAATGAGAATTCGTGGTGGAGTGAAGACTCAGAGTTAGGCTGGAAGTTGGAGAGAACAGGGAAAGTTGTTTACGATCCTGATAATGTAGTAAACACTACATATCCTGACACATGGTCGGACATCTGGAAGAGAAAGTTTTATTGGGGATATGCAATGGGCCTGAAATTTCGTGAACAGATGCCATTCAATATAAAATTATGGCTGCGTCCCATGATATTTTTAGTGCTATTTACAAGTCTTTTGACATTTTTGGCGACAATACCTTTTGGAATGAATCTGTCCCTCATACCAGGTTTCATTTTTTTCCTTTTATTAGGTTCGTTGACAGTAGTATATATTCCATTAGGTGCAATTGTTATGGTAAGGAATAGAGATCGTATATCATTAAAAACACTATCTTTGCTGGCAATCTTGCCTATTGTGCGGGAATTTGCCTATGTGTACGGCATGTTTCTTGGTTTTTGCAAGGGGCGGGTAGGATCAATAAGGCCTTCATGGAAGGAAAAGCAAGCCACAGAGGCCACAGAGAAGAAAACATAAAACGGCTGTTCAACCTTACTTTTTACGGATAATATTTATGAAAAAGAAAATAACAAAGGGACTTTCGTATAGAGATGCAGGAGTTGATATTGACACGAAAGGTCAATTTACAACGGATATTTATTCGAAGATGCGAACAACCTTCAGTCCGCGGGTTATTGAAAACCCAGACGGATTCGGCGGGCTATTCGCATTGAACTCTCGTCTTAAGAAATATCGCCAACCAGTGCTTGTTTCTTCTACTGACGGTGTTGGCACCAAATTAAAGATCGCCTTTATGACGGGGAAACACGATACCATTGGGATCGATCTTGTGGCTATGTGTGTAAACGATATTATTGTGCTGGGGGCAGAACCTCTATTTTTGCTGGACTATCTGGCGAGCAGCAAGATTGTTCCAAAAGTTTTGCATGAGGTATTGGATGGGATTGTGGAGGGATGTCGTCAGGCTGGCTGCGCCCTCATTGGCGGAGAAACGCCGGAAATGCCGGGGTTTTATCACGAGGGTGAATACGATATCGCAGGTTTTGTTGTCGGTGTTGTCGAGAAGGATAAAATTATCAACGGCAAAACAATAAAACCCGGGGATGTGGTTATCGGTTTAAGTTCGAGCGGTGTACACAGCAACGGGTTTTCCCTTGTGAGAAAGGTCTTTTTTGATAAGGCAAAAATGAAAGTAACCCAAAAACTTACAAAGTATGGATTGAGCACTACTCTGGGAGAAGAACTCATAAAACCAACCAAAATCTATGTAGAACCTGTTCTAAAAGTTTTATCCAAACACAAAACAAAAAAAATTGTAAAAGGGATGGCTCATATCACAGGTGGTGGGCTTATTGAGAATATACCGCGTATCTTGCCTGATGGCTGCGCTGTTACATTGGAAAGAAGTAAATGGAACGTTCCTAAAATATTTAACATCATTCAGGATGTAGGTAACATTGACAATCAGGAGATGTTCCATGTATTTAACATGGGTATTGGCATGGTGCTAGTTGTGTCTAAGTCAGATGTGAAGACAGTTTTGAATGATCTCAAAAGCGCAAAAGGACATGGAAGAGTTATTGGAGAGGTTAGAAAAGGGGACAGGATCGTTCACATTGTATGAATAGACTTGCTTAATATCAAAGAAAACCTCCCTGTCGTTTGCGTTTCTTTCTAAATAGTCACCTTTTCTAACTTTTATTTACCTCTCATTATTTATCCCATGTCAAAGAAGTTGCTTGTAAGATTTATATAACCCATCGTAAAAGCCCATGACAAATTAAAAAGTTTTTTCAAAGAAATTTTTAGAGCAACACGGTATGAACATCGACGTGGAAAATATTGAGAAAGGTATAAAATTTTTCAACGAGGGTAATTTCTTCGAGGCCCATGAAACGTGGGAAGATAAATGGCGTGCACTTGAGAAATCACCTGAAAAATATTTCATGCAAGGGTTGATAATGATTGCCGTAGCACTTCACCATTATAAGAGAAAAAATTATACCGGAACTTTGAGACTTCTTGAAAAAGGTATGAAACTCTTAAGAGAGTCAAAAGTACCAGAAATGAAATTAGACATCAAGAACTTCCTGAAAGAGATAGCCTTGTTTCAGGGAGAATTTCAATCAACTCAGCAAGGTATATCAGAGAAGGAGTTCCCAAAAATTCGCATACAATAGAATTAAAAGTGTCAGGGAAAAGAAAGAAATTTGTATGTTTTCCCGATACAGTTACAGATAAGTACGCGAGACGGTGATAAAATTTATTTCTGAAATTACGTTGTTGAGTATCCCTTTTTCAGTTGCTTGCCTTTAACAACTCCATACATCGCACAAATTATTAAGTAAATACTTAATGCTGTAGATAGCGCTAATTCCGGGGTGATTACGAAGAATAAGATGGCTGCGGAAAATTCTAATGTCATGGCCAAGATACCTTGTTTGATGCCGATTTTGCTCGTAACATTAAAAAATGGGATTTTGCTGACCATAAATACGCCAAGCGCAAAAGTAATAAAGGGTAAGAGTGTTGAGACGATATCTGTTCCAAATTTTATTTGTATAAAATGATTCAGGATGACAAGCTGTGCAACCGTTCCTCCTGAGAGTGTGGTAGGTAATCCAGTAAAAAAATGACTAGGCGCCGGTACACCTTCGTCTTTTTGCGCGTTAAACCTTGCTAATCGGAAGGCAGAGCAGATCATAAAAAATAATCCAATGCCCCACAAAAAGATATTTGGTAAACTGGTGCAGGTCTTTCCCATGAGTAATGCAGGGGCAATACCGAAGGTCACGAGGTCTGCCATAGAGTCCAATTGAGCCCCTGTCTTGCTTGTAGTCTTCATCATACGGGCTAGCCTTCCGTCAAAGGCGTCCAATGCCATAGCCGCCACTATCAACCATGCTGCGACCTCAAACTTTTGGTTTAAAATGTACAGGATCGAAACAAAACCACATATCATATTTCCCATCGTTACGACAGTGGGCAGCATTTCTTTTTTTATTTTCAACGAAAAACCTCCAATTGTGTAATAAGGCAGAGAATACAAAATATATTTTTTCAAGAACTTTATTTAAATAACAACATACACAAAAATGATGCCTTGTGTACAGAATAATTATATTTAACAATAAAATTTCTAACTGATAGATTTTATTATAGTTGTGAGTTTAAAAAAATATATGAAAAATCAGCGTCTCTAGTTTATGTAAGATAATTGCAGTTTATTTACTGCATTTGTTAAGTTTAATTACTGCATTACAGAGTTAATGCTTATAGGCAAGAATAGGATTCCTTTTTATAAAATCGGATATTTTTCTTTTGTGAGTTTTATCGTTACTTAATAAATCTTCATTTTTTTGAATCTTTTTGCTTGACAGTGTTATTTGATTGTGCTAACTTGTTACA
>DBJWYX010000228.1:0-4242 GCA_052360825.1 Candidatus Wunengus sp. YC64 | reverse complement strand
GGTCAGGGGGCTTTACCCCCTGCTATATACTAACGGCCTTTCAGGCCTAAAGATGACTGAAATTGAATGTCATTCTTTGCGGGTTCAGATTTGTAATCTGAACCCATAATTTGATGCTGAAAAATATCTCAAAGATTGTTTGTGCTAATCTGCATATAGGGGTACGAAAATGCAGGTTCACGTTGCAAACGTGAACCCGCAAGATCCCCAAAACAGTTAAATATTTGTGTAAACTGTTACAGCGTTTATATTCTTACCAGCATAATGAAAGGCAGCGTTTATGAAAGAAATGGTGTTCGAAAGTAAGTTGCTACCGGATGGACACCTGCATTGTCCGCATGAGATTGCACAAAAGGAAAATGCACATTTTAAAGTAACTGTAACTTTTGAAGAAAATGAGTATAAAGCATCCGAGAATGAAATTGAATTATCCGCTATTCACGATATTTCCGAAGACTTTCTTTCTGAAGAAGAAATTAATTATTATTTAAATATGAGAAAGCGATTTGTCCTTTGCATAGACAACAAAGGTTATGAAGCATCTTTGATTCCAAGAAAAATCTACGAAGTCATCCCAGACGAACAAGCGGAACACGATGATTTTGTGCGCGTGATTGATGAAAGTGGTGAAGATTATCTGTACCACAAGAATCACTTTGTTTTTGTTGAACTACCAGAAGAAGTGGTGCGAGTGTTAGTCACTACATGACTGGACAAACCTCCAATCCTTTTAATCCTTTATTAACCCGAGTTGTGAAACGATTGCGTAAATACCCGCGTCTTTTAAATAATTCGGATCATATCTCAGCATCTGTAAAAGGTGTTCTCTGGCTCTTTGCTTATCTCCCTTTGTAAAGTAAATCATGCCAATATTCTTGTGGGCGCTGGCATTTTTCGGATCAAATCTGACGGCCTTCATGAATTCATCGAGCGCCATATCCCATAATCCCTGCTGGCAATAAACTGCCCCCAGATTGTTGTGGGCATTGGCATGGCTGGGCTGCAACCTCAAGGCTTCTTTCAGTTCAAACACAGCCCTGTCTAAATCACCTTTTTCTGTGTATACGTAACCCAAGTTACTGTGTACCTCCGCAAAGTCCCTATAGACCGATAATGCCCTTTGGTACTGAGCGACGGCCTCGTCCATCATGCCTTTTTTCATATATGCGCTGCCGAGGTTATTAAAAATTTGGGGATTATACATACCCTGGCTGATTGCTTTACCGAAAAACTTAATGGCATCATCCACCATGCCCTTTTTAATACAGGCATTCCCCAGGTTATAGTATGCCTGGGGAAATACAGGCTTATATTTTACTGCCTCAACGTATTCTGCAATTGCTTTGTCAATGAGTCCCTTGTCTATATACATCGTTCCCAGACTATTGTGCCCTTCGGGGTAATTCTTCTTTAGTCTGACGGCATCTTCCAGTTCACAAATCGCCCTGTCCAGTGCCCCCTGCTTATAAAAATAACTTCCCAGATTATTGTGCGCATCGTAATTCTGTGGTTGTTCACTGAGAATTTTTGTCCAGAAGATATATTCATTCTGCCAGTCCCTGTTTCTTAAAACAGTCCTCGCAGTAAAAAAAATACATATTACCGCTATGAGCGGAATAACAAAAGCGTAATTGCTCAGTATATTGTGATTATAAACAGGGAATTTTTCCTGTTTATTTACAGGGAATTGAGTGATTGCACCGCGTAATAAAAACCCGCTGATAGCGGTGCAAAATCCGGCAACCGGGAGATACAGATATCGATCTGCCATGATGTGTCCAATCGGTATGATATTTAAGACTGGAAGCAATGCGGCAAAAAAACAAAGCATGAACATGCTATACATTCGATCCCTGTACAAAACATGCAAGGACACGGTTGTAGGTATCATTTTAAAAATAATAAAACCCACAGCAGCAAGCAGGGTAAGACTTGTAATAAAGGAGGCATCTAAGATTGATAGCACAGGGGCAATCGTATAGTCGGCGCTCAGGTGAAACGGCAGAAACATGAGTTTAACATACGAGGCCAGAATTTTGGCCATCGTCATGAAATTTATTGCGATACTCCCTTGTAGGTAACCAACGGACGCTTCCAATGGGTTTTTCAGGACAATAAAGCGTATTATTAAATAGAAAATGCTTATCAGAATGTATCCAAGAAAGTAGGTTGTGAAATCTCTCACCCACCTTGATTTTGCAGGGCTAAAAGATTCGCTGCCATTTAACTGCAAAGCAGAAGGGAAACTTCCCGTACTCTCTCGAACAGGATGAAACGAGGGATGATGTTTCCTCATAAAAAATATCCACCACAAAAGGATGAACATTGGCATCACAATCGCCGTCTCTTTGGAAAATAGACTTAGCAGATAGGATAGGAGTGACAACGCATAATAAACCTTTTTGCGCGACAGAATCAGACAAAAACACGAAAGAAAAATAAACAAGGTAGCAAGTATATCTTCCCTATAGCTGATGGCATTGACAGCCTCTGTCACACATGGATGCATGGAAAATAAAACTGCCGAGAGCAATGCAACAGGGCGCATCCTTGCAAGCCGCAAAACTACGGCATACAACAGGAAACAATTTATTGTATGGAGGACGACATTGGTCAGATGGTATCCGGAAGGATTGAGTTTCCAGATTGCATAGTCCGCAAAATAGCTCAGGGTAACGACAGGGCGGTAGCTTAATTCATTAGCAAGATGAAAATAATCCTTGCTAAAAATTTTTGGGATATTTTGCAAGGAGCGTATAAAATAATTATCTTCGATTACCCCGATGTCGTCATAAACAAACCCGCTTTGGAGTGAGTTTAGGAAAACACAGAGCGGTATAAGCGAGAGCAGTATATACAGAAGTTTGGGATTTAATCTTGCAACAGGTGAATGTGTTGCCGGTAAATATGTGGCGTTTTTATGTTTTATAGACACCTAAGACTCATCCAGGTTATAGGCGCGGTGTTTGACGACCTTTGCCTTTACAATATATACGACTTCTTCGGCAATATTGGTTGAGTGGTCGGCGATCCTTTCCAGATGACGGGAAATCAGGATCAGGTGGACTGCCCGCGTTATATTTGCCGGGTCTTGCATCATGTAGGTCAATAGTTCCCGGAATATCTGGTCATTCAGGGCATCTACGGTGGAGTCTCGTTCGTATACAGAACGTGCCAGTTCTGTGTCCCGGTTTACAAAGGCGTCAATACTGTCCTTAACCATAGTCTGGGTAATCGTTGCCATCCTTGGAATATCAATGAGTGGTTTCAGTTGCGGCTCCTGGCAAAGGGGAATTACCCGTTCAGCAATATTGACGGCAAGGTCACCCATGCGCTCCAGGTTGTTTGTGATCTTGATTGACGATGTAATAAACCGAAGGTCAATAGCCAAAGGCTGTCGCAATGCCAGCAAATCCACGCATTGTTTGTCAATCTCCAATTCCAGGGCATCCACCTGTTCATCGCTTTGTACGACGAGACGCGCCAGTTCACTATTTCTCTCGATCAGTGATTTTACGGCATTGGCAATTGCCGTCTCTACCCCGGAGGCCATCTGGATGAGATTTTTCCTGAGCGCCCCTAATTGTTGATCAAAATGTCTTTCCATAAAATATTGTTATTTAGCCACGAATGAACACAAATTTTCACGAATTAATCTTTCTCTATTTGTGACTATGCGTGTCAATTAGTGGCTGAATAGTTATAAAAAATGCCCTATAATTATCCGAATCGCCCTGTGATGTAATCTTCCGTAACTTTATTATCAGGGTTTGTAAATATCTCTGTAGTTATATTATACTCTATCAACTGCCCATTCAATAAAAATCCTGTATAATCCGAAATACGCGCTGCCTGCTGCATATTATGAGTGACAATCGCTATCGTATAATATTTTTTTAAATCCTCGATTAACTCTTCGATCCTCGCAGTTGCCGTTGGGTCAAGCGCCGAACAGGGTTCATCCATGAGCAAGACTTCGGGGTCTACCGCCAGTGCGCGCGCTATACACAACCGTTGTTGTTGTCCCCCGGAAAGTCCAATCGCACTCTGATTCAACCGATCCTTGACCTCATTCCAGAGGGCTGACTTGACCAAACTATATTCCACGACCTCATCCAATCGTTTCTTATTATTCACTCCGGATAGCCTTGGACCGAAGGCCACATTATCGTAAATAGATTTGGGAAAGGGATTGGGTCTCTGAAATACCATGCCTACGCGTCGTCTCAAATCGACGAGGTC
>DBJWYX010000227.1:0-4257 GCA_052360825.1 Candidatus Wunengus sp. YC64 | reverse complement strand
GTTGTGTTTTTTCTGGGCTATTCCCCATTTTCATGAGGACAAGTTTACAACCCCCAGCCCCCTAAGGGGGATTTTTGTGCTTCTACCGTCCCAAAACCCGCTTAAATAAAATAAAAATTCCTATACAATTAAAATATTTACAAAGGTGAACGGCTGTTCGCCATGAATTTCAAACTATTCGTAATTAATGAGGTTCCGCCTTGCTGGTTTATTGCTATTATTGATGCCGTTGTTTATCTTTGTTAAAAAATGGAGATTTCTTTGCATGAATAATTTAGTTAAATCATTGTTTATTTCAGTAATTATCTTGTCACTTCATTTCCTTTCATTCTTTTCTTACGCTGACACGAAACTTTCCGGACGGATAACTGAAAGAGATGGAGACACTGTTGTTATTAATATAGGTTACGATGCAGGGATTAAAGCAGGAATGAAATTCTCTGTTTATCGGATAGACAAACAAATCCTGCTTCCATTATCCAATGAGCGAACCCTGATAGGTTCGCATGAAATCGTTGGGCAGATTCAGGTCACAAAAGTAGAAAATAACATTTCGACTGGAAAGATACTACAAGAGGGTGAAAACAACGACCAAAAAATTAAGTTGTTATGCTATGTTGAAGAAGCTGAAGACCCGCCGATTCCCAATCAACCTCCCATTATTTCTTCGGTAAACATTAACACCAACATTATACAACCCGGAAAACAAGTGGAGGTAAAAGTAGATGCCTTTGATAAAAATTCAGATTCGCTCATTTATACGTGGGAAGCGGATAGAAGTTACTTTCTGTCAGACAATACCGTGACGCCCGTTAACTATTGGATTGCGCCGTTTGAAAAGGGCGATTACACCATTACGATAAGCGCTAGCGACCAGAGGGGTGGATTTGCCCAAATGAAAAGGACTATTACGATAAGCGATCCTGGTTGGAATGATGATCTTGGAAATTATTTACCAATACGAACCTTTAAGAACAATTTGTATTCCGGATACGATTCGGATGTGTTAAACATATTAGACGTAGACTTTGACAGCAAAAACAACATGTACGTTCTTGATCCTAAGGATAAAGGCATCAGTGTCTTTGATCCGAATGGAAGGTATTTGAAGACATTAGGTACTGGAAGATTCAACTCCCCCAACGAACTCCTGATAGAAGATGACAAACTCTATATCATTTATGATAACAATAAGTTCATAGACAGGTACGACCTGCTGGGCAATCAGGAAATTTCTTATAATAAAAAGAAGGCGAATGAATATGAAATGGACGTCCTTAGAAAGCCGATTGCATGTGCAACTGGAAATGAAGGTGAATTATATATCATTGACGGAATAGGTCCTGATATAGCAGTCTTTGAAAAGAATGAACGGTTTCGCCTTCGATTTGGAAATGGCGCGATTGAAAGGGGGGAACTAGTTAACCCTGTGGCCATCTGTGTTGATAGAGGAGGATTCATATATGTGCTTGATTCAGGAAAAGGAGAAATCGTTGTCTACAATCCCAGGATGCAATACCAAAAAAGTATCAAACTCAAGACGAAAGAAATCAGTGATATGTACCTGGACAAAAGAAAGGATCATTTCTATTTAGTGAATGCTGCAAGTAATACCATACTTGTTGTTGATACTTCAGGAAAAACTATTCAAGAATTTGGGAAATTAAGGGATACCCTTAAAATCAGTATGGATAGATTCAGCAACATTTATGTAACAAATAAAATAGAAAGTTGTGTTTATAAATTTATTCAAAAAGAAGACACGTATAAGTACTATGGTAAATTTGGAACTAATCCATTTACAAAGATTACCAATATTGCAGTAAATAAGGATGGTTCAATCTTTTTATTAAACGAATCAAGCTCGGAAATTATAAAGGTAAACAGGAACGGGTGGGAATTGGCTAGATTTGGTAGTAAAAACGCCGAAGGAAAAAATTTAGAAAAGCCAATCTCTATTGTTGCGGGTGACGGTGGCAAATATATATATGTTTTAGATAAATCCAAAAAAGAGGTATTGCAATTTTCTAATGCAGGAGAATTTCTAAGGATAATTGTAAGCTCAAAAGAGAAAAGGGTTACAGATCCTATTGATATTGATAGCGATAAAGAAGGCAACTTATATGTTGTGGATGCAGAGACGGATGTCTGTTATGTCTATAATAACAAGGGGGAATTTAAGGCCCAAATTGGAACTAAAACTAAAAATAAGAAAGAATTCGATTATCTATATAAACCTACTAGGGTTGCAGTAGAACCAGACGGAAAAACTATCTATATTTTTGATGATAACTCCAAATTAAGAAAGATAAATGTATACACCAGGAATGATTCTGATAATTCTTACCCTCTTTTGAGATATGATAAAGCTTCAGGTGCCGTATCTTTATTAAAAGTTAACAACTATAATCGCTTAATGGTTGCATACGCTTCGGAGTCCAATTCCCAGGGTATTAGTTTTATTGGTAAAAATGGAACATTAGAACGAACGTTAGCCGGAAAGGATGGTTTTAGTTCAATTAAAGATATTGATGTAGACGATACTGAGAATATTTATGTTTTAGGCGCTAACAGTAATGTACATATATTTAAGCAGCATAAACTGCTTCAAGAAAAATGATGAGTTTTGTATCGATACCATATTAATGAGAAAAAGTGTGAGACTACAACATCCAAAATGGACAACGTTGATAAGATGGTATGTAAGTCTTTTGATTATTGGTGTGGTACTCTTCAAGTATACGCCACGTGCTAGTAATAATACCCCCGCTTGTAGATTCATTTGTGGAAGCCCTGAAAATAAATTGCCCCCAGGACATCCGTGGTCAGGCATTACTCTTTTACTACTTGCCCTTATGAATATTATAGGACATCGTAAATGGAACGAGGGTCGCAAGAGAGGCTCTGTGGGATCGAATCCGACAGATAGGGGGAAAAAATGGAAGCAAGCGTCATCTGTTGGTGGACGAGCGTGGCATCCCGTTGTCACTAGTGTCTCGTCAACTCTCAAGTGACGGATAGAGACGAGATAATTTTATCCTGGCATTTTCGGTGGTGAATTGCCAATTGACCTTCGCATTTTTGTTGTTTCTGAATTTCTGCCATGCCGCCACCTCTTTCCTAGCAATTTCGATATCGTCGATTCTTCTGTTCAGGCACTGGCCCGTAAGCACGTTCAATTCTATCTCGGCCATATTCAACCAGCTTCCATGCTTCGGGGTATACACAAACTCAAACCTGTCCCACAACGCCTTTGCCTTATCTGGCGGAAACACTTCATAAAGCGATCCGGGGTTGTGTGTGTTCAGGTTATCCATCACCAACGTTATCTTTTCTGCACTTTCGTATTGACCGGCAATCTCTTCTATAAAACAAGCCCAGTCCACCTTGGTTTTTCTTTCGGTGATTTTGACCATGCGTTTTCCTGCCAATGGCTCACAGGCAAGGAAAATATTGCATACGCCGCAACGCCTGTATTCATAGTCGTTTTTAGCCACCTCCCCTGGTGATGCAGGGATTGGAACCTTTGTCTCCGCAATCAACTGCTTTGGAGATTCGTCCATGCATACAACTGGATAAAGTGGATCGATCGGACGCTTGTAAACGTCCAGCACCATTTCCATGTTCGCAACAAAGCTGCCGTTTTGCTCCGGTGGAATTACCCACCCCTTGTGTTGCCAAGGTTTGATTTCGTTTTTTTTAAAACGCGGCGTACCGCCTCATGAGAGATGCTGCCTATGTAGTCAAGCTCTACAACCTTGTCGGCTAATAACCTCAGAGACCACCGCGCGAAACCCTCGGGTGGCTCACTGCAACTCAATGCAATCAAATGAGCTTCGAAATCTCCGTCTGCCTTTTTAGCATAGATGCGGCTTCCTTTTCTGCCGTTAAGAGCAACATCAAGGCCTTCCTCGACAAATCGCTTCTTGACACGGTCAATTTTTCTCATGCTTGTATTCAGCACGCGCGCTATTTCCTCGTTCGTCGAACGTTTTGTCTGGAACCCGCCCTCGTCACACCCAAGCAGAATCAGTGCGTCGAGGATTTTTTGTGATTTGTGCTTGCCCTTGGAAGTAATTTCGCCAAGAGCTTCGCGCTCGTCTTCAGCAAGTGTCACTATGTATTTCTTCATATCCAATCCTCCCTGGTTGATTATGAAGATAATATACCACATTATTTACGACATTGCAAGGTTGACATGACACTAGTCGTGACCGGTGCAAACAGGCACGATGTATCTCAGCTTGAAGCGGTTTT
>DBJWYX010000226.1:0-4313 GCA_052360825.1 Candidatus Wunengus sp. YC64 | reverse complement strand
TATTCGGACCTCTTATAATTTCTACGGTACTACGTTTTTTTACGGGCAATGGTTTTATGATAAGATTTTCGTTAAACAGGTAACGTTCGGGTTCTTTCACCTGCGGGTAATCCCCTAATTTTCTGGGGTCTGTAATCTTACCATAAACGGCGGCAGCTACGGCTGTTTCAGGGCTGCACAGGTAAACCTGGTCGCCCTCTGTTCCGCTGCGACCTGGGAAATTTCTTGGAAACGTCCTTACTGAAACGGTCCCACAGGACGGAGCCTGTCCCATCCCGATACATCCCAAACAGCCTGACTGGTGGATGCGCGCACCTGCATGGATAAGCGTCAGGACGCCGTTTAATGCAGTCACATTTTCAATAACCTGACGGCTCCCCGGATTGATCTCAAAACTTACGTCGGGATGAACTGTTTTTCCTTCCATAACTTTACACACGATCATGAGGTCACGAAACGAAGAGTTGACAGACGAACCAACAATAGCCTGAGCCACAGGAATGCCTTCTACCTCTGAAACTTTTTTTACGTTGTCGGGTGAAGATGGGCAGGCTATAAGGGGTTCGAGCTTACTTAGGTCAATTTCATCATGTTCGTCGTACTCGGCGTCTGTATCAGCCTCGCATTCCTTCCATACCTGTTCTCTCCCCTGGCTTTTGAGAAACTCAAGTGTCCTGTGATCCGAGGGGAATACGGTAGTCGTAACGCCCAGTTCCGCGCCCATGTTGGCGATCGTGGCCCTATCAGTAACAGAAAGTGTATCAACTCCCTGACCGTAATACTCGACAATCTTGCCTACACCACCTTTGACGGTACGTCTCCTGAGCATTTCCAGGATTACATCCTTGCCGGAAACCCAGGGAGGCAATTTTCCTGTTAACTTGACACCCAGTATTTTTGGGACCTGAAAATAAAACGGTTCGCCCACCAGAGCTAGGGCAACGTCCAACCCCCCTACCCCGATAGCGATCATGCCCAGCGCTCCACCCATAGAGGTGTGGCTGTCGGAGCCCAATAACGTCTTGCCGGGCGCGCCGAAGCGTTCCAGATGGACCTGATGTGAAACACCATTACCAGGTGGAGAAAAATAGATGCCAAAACGCTGTGCAATGGACTGGAGAAAGCGGTGGTCATCGGCATTCTTGTAATCTGTCTGGAGGAGGTTGTGGTCAACGTAGCTGACGGAGAGTTCGGTCTTAATACATCCAACGTCCATGGACTCAAACTCCAGATAGGCAAGAGTGCCTGTAGCATCCTGGGTGAGGGTTTGATCGATGCGGATACCGATCTCAGTACCCACCTGCCATTTACCCGATACGAGATGTTCTTCTATTATTTTTCGTGCTAAAGGTTTTTTCATATTAATTATTGGATACGGGTGAACCTAGCGCGGCCTTTGGCCACAACCAAATTCGAAATACGAATATCGAAATATGAAACAAATTCAAATGACAAAAAACCCAATGCTCAAAACTTTACGTAAGCTTCATCTAATCAATGCCTTACGGTTATGCACTTTGAAAAACGAGCATAAAAAACAAGAAGTTGATGGATAGTAGTACAAATTATCGACTTAAGTAAGTTGACATAAAACGTCATTGCGAGCGACAGCGAAGCAATCCCTGTTTTGAGATTGCTTCGTCGTTCCTCCTCGCAATGACAATTTTCTTTTAGCGTTTATTATAGTAGGGGTTTAAAATCTTAAACCCCTACCGTGCATGTCACTGTTATCTGAGAAATCTGTGTTCTGCTATAACTACACCGCTTCTAGTTCGGTTTTAAAAGCTTCTGCGGTTTGGATACGATTATCAGGGTTTTCTTCCAGCAGTCCTACGATAACCTTGTTTAGCTTTTCCGGAATGTCCTTGTTAATTTCTTTGGGAGGGATGGCAGCCTCCTGCCACAATTTTCCCGTAATTGCCCGATAAAAGACCAAACCGACGGAATACAGGTCAGAAGCTGCATTCATCCTGACCTTTTTCAGTACGGACTTTTCACTCTCTCCATTGCGTAATAACCGGATCATTTCCTTCTGTTCCGGAGAGGCATATTCCTTGCTCATACCGCAGATAATTTCTCCCACCTTAATCGTGCATTCGAGATCTATGAGCGCCATCGTACCCGTAACTGGATTCAGGATGAGATGGCCGGGTTTGATGTCACAATGAATATATCCTTTGGAATGCATGTGATGCAAGGGTAATGTTGCGCTGGAAAAATATTGAATCACGTGACCGATCTCATGTTGATCAGGCAACCCCTTTTTTTTGTAATACTCAACGACATCTTCCCCCTCAAAGTGCGTCATAATGAGGTAATTTTGGATGAGCACCGATTGACCGTCTTTATACATGACACCCTTGCCCTCTTCGTATCGAACCGGGATTTGAGGATGTGAAAAAAGGGGAAGTATTTTATACTCACGCTGGTAATTATTAGCCGGTGAATACTTCATACCCCATTGTTTTTCTTTAAACTCGGGATTGCAGAGGATGGCATAATTTGCCCGATGTCCCGGCGCAATCTTGAATTCCTTGAAGCAATGCTTGTTGATAGAATACATAATCGAATCCTTTATTTATAAATTGTCCGAAAAGCCATTCCTTTTGTGCAAAATATAGTAGACGACAAAGAAAGTTGTCGGGGTTGTCAAAAAAGTTATTACCATGTCATTGCGAAGGAGGAACGACTGAAGCAATCCCTTGATTTTAAAGGGTTTTAAAATAGATTGCTTCGCTCACACTCGCAATGACAGTTGAAAATCGAACTTTTTGGACAGCCCCCAGTTATCTTTCCGTTCTGGTCCTGAATATCCCTTCCACCCTGACTGCCTTACCGCTCTCATCGCGCAAAAGGGTGCACGTCATCTCAGAAATAAATCGCTCACCATTCTTCTTCTTACAATATGAAATACAGTCTTTCCTGATCCCTTCCTTTTTTAAATTTTTCATTAATTCTTTTCGGTCGTTGGGATTCACGTAGACATCTTTTACCAGCACTCCAACCACGTCTCCAATTGAACTGTAACCAAGTATCTCTGCCCCAGCCTGATTGATCCACGTGAACACCCCGTCTTCGGCAGGTTCACTCTGATATACCCCCTCCTTTAACAAATTCAGCAATTGCCTGTGACGACCTTCGGATTCCTGCAATTCCTCCTCCAGCATCTTCCGTTCAGTAATATCCCTGAATATTCCCTCTATGCGGATGGCTTTGTCCTTCTCATCGGTAACCAGACTAGACGTACGTTCCATATAAAATTGCTCTCCATTTTTTCTCTTGCAGAGAGACGTAAAATTTTTCAGGACCCCCTCCTTTTTCAGCTTTCCAACAACATTTCCGCGTTCACCCGGATTCACATAAATGTCCTTCACCTTTATCCCTATTACCTCTCCAGGAGACTTATAACCAAGAATATCAGCGCCTGCCTGATTAATCCAGGTAAATACCCCGTCTTCAGTCGGCTCACATTGATATATCCCCTCTTTCAACGAATTCAACAACTGTCTATGATGCCATTCCGATTCCTGCAATTCCTCCTCAAATCTTTTCCTTTCCGTAATGTCTCTGAATATACCGTCTATACGACTGGGTTTTCCTCTCTCATCAGTGACCAGATTGGACGTGCGTTCCATGTAAAATTGTTCTCCATCTTTCCGTTTGCAGAAAGAGGTAAAATTCTTCAATAACCCTTCCTTGTTCAGCTTCTGGACAACCTTCTTGCGTTCATCCGGGTTTACATAAATATCCTTCACCTTCGTCCCGATCACCTCTTCCGGGGACTTATAGCCAAGGATCTCCGCACCTGCCTGATTAGCCCACGTGAATATACCATCCACTTCCGGTTCTGATTGATAGACACCTTCTTTTAAAGAATTGAACAGCAGGCGATATCTCTTCTCCGATTCAACAATCGCCATTTCGGCCTTTTTTCTCTCTGAGATATCCCGAAATACCCCATAAATAGCAAGAGGGTTTCCTTGCTCGTCCCGGAGTAAATTACAGGTGCGTTCTGCATAAAAGGGCTGGCTGTTTTTTCTCTTAAAAATAGTTACAGAATCTTTCCATATTCCATCTTGTTCGAGTTTCTCGCAAAGTTGCTTTCTGTCCTCAGTGTCCACATAAATATCTTTTACCTTTGTCCCAATCACCTCTTCCGGACTACTATAACCCAACAACTCCGCACCGGCTTTGTTAATAAAGGTGAATGCGCCGTCCACGCCGGGTTCAGACTGATAGACTCCTTCTTTTATAGAGGTAACCAACTCCCTGTATCGTTTCTCAGACGCCGCTATCTCCTTTGTTTTTTCATC
>DBJWYX010000225.1:0-4315 GCA_052360825.1 Candidatus Wunengus sp. YC64 | reverse complement strand
CATGCCTTTTAGCGGTGCCAATAAAGTCTAACCTTACAAATAGTTGTTCTACTTACCTCACAGGGATGTGCGAATCTGTTCGCCTCAAATATCCGCAAGTTTTCAACCCAATGCTGGCGATTTCAGATTGACATCAGCTATGTCATACGATAACATGCTGACAATTATAGAATAAAGATAAATGTTATCAGTCTATGATATGGATTTCTGATAAAATAAAGCAAAATGGGCAAACATGAAAAGCTTTTGCTTAAAATTCTGAGTGGCACTTCTGATGCAAACATCCATTTTGATGATTTATACGACTTGCTGAAAATTTTTGGTTTTGAGGCCCGGATTAGAGGTAGCCACCATATATTCAGAAAAAATGAGGTGATAGAGAAAATTAATCTTCAGCGAGAGGGGAATAAAGCAAAACCATATCAGGTGAAACAGGTACGAAATGTTATAGTGAAGTATAAACTTGGAGGGGATATTGATGCATAAGTACGAGATTATAATTTATTGGAGTAAAGAAGATGAGGCTTTTATAGCAGAGGTTCCAGAACTTTCAGGATGTATGGCCCACGGAGAGTCTCCGGAAGATGCGTTAAAAAATGCCAAAGAAGCGATTCAATTATGGATTGATACGGCTAAAGAGTTTGGAGACCCAATTCCAGAGCCGAAGGGAGAGCGATTAATATTTGCATAGACAAACAGGATGCACCTAACAATTCACTCCATCGGACGCGGTGAGACCGCGGCCGCTGAGTTTGGCCGTTAGTGGCAATTAATTGATAGAGGCCCCTATAGAAATCTTTCCCAGTGCATAGTATAAGCTTTCTCATCGGATAGAAGATAATTATCAAGGAATGCTCGTGAACCGTTATGCCCTTTTTACCGATGTGAGTTTAAATCCCACGCTAAAGCTCGGATTCGGAGCGTATCTTGTCATACCTTCTTCATTTCTGGAAATATCGCCTGGAAAAATTATTCGGTCTGAATTAGTTGAGCAGATTAGACTGCGAAGATTTGAAGTCACCTCATCGACAAAACTTGAAGTTCAAACCCTTTTGTGGGCTCTTGAAGATTTCCAAAAAGAATCGTTAGGTTCAAGGTCTGGAACACTGGATGTATATTCCGATTCTCAGTGTGTGACAGGACTCTTACGAAGAAGATCTAAATTGGAAATGAATGGATTTTGTAGTAAAGGAACGAATCGTATATTAAGGAATGGCTGTCTCTATCGTAAGTTTTACGAGTTTCATGACACCCTGGGATTTGAGGTTATTAAGGTGGTAGGACATGCTCGTTCTTGTTCTCATGATTCTACGCATCGTATCTTTTCGTTTGTAGACAAAGAAGCCAGAAAGGCGTTAAAGCTTTGCATGCAAGGATTCCAGGGAGAGGTTACAACCTGATATACTTGTTAGAACGTGTTACAGTCTTCGGTCTGCAAATGCTTTACCCCTACTGCAAAATACCCAGCCAATCTCTGAGTAAGAACTGAATCCTGCCAATCAATAACGACAACCTGCCCATAACTGTATAGCCGAAGGATGCGCCGAAGGAGATCATGAGAAACCATATTCCTATCTTTGATACCTTCCCAATCGCGCCTTTGTGCTCGACTGAAAAGATAAAGTAAATGAGCACCGAGATCACCCCCAGCATGATTAATAACGTGTTAATGCTGGAAAGGATGGTTTCCCCGCCCGAAAAGACGGGGTGTAGGGAGGGTTTTATCTGCTCAAGGATGAATGCCGAAATAACCCGCGGGATGCTCACCCCGGCACCAAGACCCACCACAAATGCAAATGTCCAGCGGCTCAGCCAGGATAGTTTCCTTGAGAATCTCAGGAGCATAAAGATTCCTAATAGTGAAGGGAAGATTAACGCATATTGAGGCGCTTTTTCTGCGGCTTTTGAAAACATCGGTACGATGAGCGGGTCATACAGGTCAGGTTTTAAGAAATTAAACCAGGTAATAATGATGGTATAACCCAGGGAAACGCCCACATAAAGGTTTTCGGCAATTTTAAAAGCCGGATTGTCCTTGTAAAGAAAGCTGTAAATAGCAAGGGTAAGCCCTGCACCCAGGATGATTCCAAAGCCGTCGGAGGAGAAAGGCAGTTTCCCCGATGCCATGAGAAAGATGTTAATGCATACGAATAATCCGATTGAGCCAACGAGAATGAAAAAGTTAGAATCCTTACGCATGCCGTGCCCTTTTGGAGGTAAAATAAACGACATTGCCAAATATGACAAAGAGAATAATAATTACGTGTACCACGCTTTGAGGACGCATCCCGCTTACGGCATTTGCCTTTTTCCCGACCAAAGCCTCATATTCTGCCGCACCTTTGAGCCCGCCAAGCAGACCAGCAAGCTGTTTTGATTGGAGAAAGGGATACATGTCGGGTCCCATTACTGCCGTGCATCCTGCCCCAAGCTCAAATTTATATTTTTCTTTCCCAAATACTATCCAGGTTTCTATCGTTGTTCCCGCGGCGAGGTCAAACAGGAAATCAATCTCTCTGAGTGAGTCAACTCCTTGTAAGACGGGTAAGGTGGTCGTATCATTTCCATAGAAATCTTTGGGAAAGGCAGAATACAGGTTTTCCCCCATGTTAATAATAAGAGAGGCTGCCCCTGGTTTATAACCTAAAAAGGTGTAATCTTCGCCAGATTTTTTTTGGTATTGGTTGGCTACAGAGGTCATTGCCTGGTCTGCGAGTCCCGGAGCGCCTGTGTAATGTGTCATTCCAATCACCTTTAAATCTCTGCTAAAACAATGATGGAGAAAGGCAACGGCCATGGGCTGCAGCTCTTCCTTCGAGGATGGGTCGTAATCGAAGGCAATCATTACGTGAGAACCTTTTGGCAGCGATTCAATTTTTTCATAAACCCCCTGAACAGGATCCGACGCAGGAATGGGCAATTCAAACCGCAAGATGAGAGATACAATAACGGCCACGGTGATGATCGCAAATATGATGCGGCGGTCTATCCGTAAAAATCTTTCCACTAGTCACCTCCGCCCAGATAAGACCGCTCAATGCCAAATATGATTTTGAGAGAGGTCGCAATTGCCCCCAAACTCACACCCAAAAGAATGCCCCGTTTTGCGGCAAGATTAGGAACTGCCATAATCCAATCGGCTATCGCAGGGATATATTGAGAAATATAATTTCCGATAGGCACCCTTCCCAGCATAACGAGGATAGCCGCAATGAGCAACACGGTGGATTCGTTTGTACGTGCTCGAAAGGTACGATAAGCCGCAGAGGCAATAAAGAAGGCCAAAATAGAAAAGATCGTAGCGCCGGCAGGTACCTGCACATAATAATACAGCCAGTCGAACATCGTGCCTTCCTGCTTGTCGTTCCAGAAAAATTTCCCGCCGTTCAGGAAGCCAAAAATCAGGGTGATTATAGCCCCAAAGTAGACAAAAACACTGTATCCCCAACCTTCCACCTTTCTTTTGATCCTCGTCCAGTGGAGATGAAATAAGCTGTAAGCGCCAATAAACACGGCGAACCCCGCTATAATCCTGTCCCATCTGGATACCACCTCAAGCAAGTCCTGCGAGAGTTTATGGGGGACATAATACTGCATAGCCATGAGTACGCCCATGACGAATGCAATGACGAGCGGAACGGTACGTTTTAAAAAATTCATATTTCACCACAGATTTTCACGGAATTACACTGAATAATCAAAAAATCCTTCGTAACATCTCAAACTTTTCTGCTCCAAAATTAAATAATAAACCGACTCTTAAGCGAGTTGTTTTAAGGTAATTGATTAATTGAGCTTCATCTTGAATTGTTATTTGTTTTACTGCCTTGTTTTCTATAAGCACTTTATTTTCTACCAGTAGATCGGCTCTAAACCTACGTCCGAATATAATATTCTTATAATGAACATCTAATTCTATTTGTCTTTGGTAAGCTATATTTATTAAATCCAACTCATAACACAAAGCATCTTCATAAACTGATTCTAGATAACCATAACCAAGTTCCTTATACACCTCTTGTGCTGCACCTATGATTCTATAAGTTAAATCTTCATATAGCAATTTACTCATCGGATTATTACTTCTGTGATATTCCGTGTTTTTCCGTGGTAAATCCTGGTTTTAAAAGGCCTCAAATAGGTGCGTAATAAATGTTAACCCGAAACTTGCCAGTATCGTGCCCAATATCAATATAATGATAAGAAGGCCTTTTCCCACATCCTGTGCCCTGAGCGTGCCCATCAGCATGGGTTCCCTCGACAAATATGCACTGGCTGCATAAAGCTCCTCCCCAATCAGGGTGTAGTCGCAGGT
>DBJWYX010000224.1:0-4321 GCA_052360825.1 Candidatus Wunengus sp. YC64 | reverse complement strand
CAGAGATTCAAAGGATGGACGTCCAGATTGATAAAATAACTTCAAATATGATAAACCACCTCAATGATCAAGTAAAAAGGCTTGTCGAAAGAGAGCAATTTCTTTCTGATCAGATTGTGAAAATGAAGGATAAATTCAACGTACTTCCCCGTTTAGGATTCGAACTTGAACGAATAGAACATGAATTAGATACAAATAAAAATCTTTATACCAGCCTCAAAGAAAGACACCAGGAGGTTCTTATAAGCGATGCAGAGAAGATAGAGGAAGTCTCCATCGTACGCCCTGCTCTTTTGCCTCGTTCCCCGATAAATCCCCCCACCACCATGAGAACGGCGGCAATTGGCACAATCGTAGGCCTGATTCTGGGTCTTGTAATAGCCTTCATCTTTGAAACAATGGATACCTCAATTGGCACGATAGAAGATGTTGAGGGTTTTTTAGGCGTGCCGGTGCTAGGAGTAATTCCTTTTATACGCCCGGAAGAGGTTGAAGAAACCCTGGTCTCAAGGGAAGGCATGGGCGAGGGGGGCGCAATACCAGAACGGTATACTCGGTTAATTACACACTTTGCCCCCAAGTCTACAGTGGCGGAAAGTTTCCGTACTTTACGTACAGGGGTTAAATTTTTATGCCTGGAAAAAGGGGTAAAAACCCTGCTTTTCAGCAGCGCTACTGCCGGTGAAGGTAAATCTACGGCGGCAGTTAATCTGGCACTTACCTTTGCCCAGATTGGAAGCAAGACACTATTGGTCGATGTAGACCTGAGAAAACCTGTTGTTGCCAGGTTTTTCGGAATTGAGCGGGAACCTGGCCTGAGCGACATTATCCTGGGTAATTACGAATGGAAGGAAACCGTGAGAACGGTAACGGATCTCATGATGGGAAAGCTGACTATGGAAGAAATAATGCTTACGCCTGGATTTGACAATCTCAATATTATTACCAGCGGGAATATTCCGCCAAACCCTTCAGAAATTATAAACTCACAGCGGATGACAGAGTTTATCAATCAGGTAAAGGCTGCGTATGATGTCGTTATATTTGATACCACACCCATTTTACCGGCAACTGATGCAACAATCCTGGGGTCCAAGGTAGATGGCATTGTAATCTTGTATCGTGTAGGGAAAATCGCGCGGGGCGCGCTAAAAAGAGCAAAGACGCAAATGGATCACGTTAAGGCAAATGTCCTCGGGATTGTGTTGAATGGCCTTAAACCCGAAGTCAGTGCAGATTACCAGCATTATGGATATTATCGATATTATTCCTATGGAGAAAAGGGGAAAGGGGAGAAGGAAAAGGTAGCATGGTACAAGAGGATATTTGAAAATGTAAAATCATTCTTCACGAAATACCTTGAAAAAATCAAACTATCTGTTGGATTTTTCAAGAAAAAGGAAGCCCCGCAGGTTGAAGAATTTCCGGGAGAAAAAACAAAACGCTGGGGCTGGTGGGTAAAAATCGTCCTGTTGGCAGTATCCGTAATTGCTTTGATTGCAGGGTTATTGTGGCAGTTTGAAATACTCAGGATATAAAGGTAGCTTTTAAAATGATAACTTAAACACGTTCATTGAATAAGAGATATTATATGGATACGCCTATAAAAGGGGACAGCAAAGATGACAGAAACAAGCAAGAGATTCCTGTCAAACCCGATAGTAAAATAAACATTGAACTGATCCACGAGGGAAAACACCACCACCGAGGTCACCACAGGAGTCACCGCTGGCGAAAGTTTAAAGAAACCGCTACACCATTATTAATTATCCTGGGAATTTGTTTTTTTGTGGCCATTTTACTTACCTATATAACAGGAGGTCTTCCAAACCTTGTCGAAAAGATTGTCTCAAAAAATATAGAAAAGGCCATTCAGCGGACTACAGCAGAATTTTCAGAGGGGAAATTTAGTCCTGAAGCCCTCAAAGGTTTAGGCAAAAATATTGATATTGAAAAATTAAAAGGGCAGGCCATGAGAAACCTAGGTGGGTGGGAAGGGGATCGCGGAGAAGGACAATCACCAGATGAATATAAAGGTCAGGAAGATTACCTGAAATCCATGTCCAGAGACGATCTCGAAAAAAAGAAAGATTATTACAAGGAAAAATATAAAGAAATGCTGCGAAGGTAAGTTTCCATGCAAGGGTAATTCAATCTTTCGGGCCTGAGTAAAACTAATAAAGCCTTTTTTTCCCTGTATCACAGGATTTTTATAGAAAAAAATATCCCCTTATCTAAGTGCTGGTAAGAGACAAAAGGGAGGTGGTGTCAAATGGATACTCTGGATAACAGCGACACAGAAAGTAAAAACGGGGATACAACTGAGAGAAGGGAGAAAGAGCGCAGAGATGATGAACGACGAACAAATGACGACAGAAGACGTGATTTGGAAAATACGAAATGGGCCGGGATCGAAAGAAGAACTGCTGAAGATTTTAGAGGGAAAGAGCGAAGAGGGCACGAGAGAAGAAGGCGACACAGTCATCGCCGCTGGAGGCATTTTAAAAAAACAACCGTGACATTATTAGTTGTCATGGCAATATGTTTCGTTGTAGCCCTTTTACTTACCTATATAACAGGAGGTCTTCCCAACCTTGTCGAAAGGATTGTCTCAAAAAATATAGAGAAGGCCATACAGCGGTCTACGGCAGAATTTGCAGAGGGGAAATTCAGTCCCGAAGCCCTTAAAGGCTTGGGTAAAAATATTGATATTGAAAAATTAAAAGGGCAAGCCATGAGAAACTTAGGGGGATGGGAAGGAGATCGTGGAGAAAAACAATCACCGGGTGAATATAAAGGTCAGGAAGATTCTCTGAAATCCATGTCCAGGGACGATCTTGAGAAAAAGAAAGATTATTACAAGGATAAATACAAAGAAATGCTGCGAAGGTGATTCAATGTTCAGGAATTCCGATCTTTTATAATTCCCCTCTAAAAAGAGGGGATAAAGGGGTGTGTAAATATGCGTCCGACACACACCCGGCCCCTCTTTCTAGAGGGGAGCTTTAAAAGTCGTTGCCAAAGGCAGCTTAATTAATAGTAGTCGATCGGCGTATCTATAAGTAAATATTGAAAGCTACCATTTTTATGTTCAAGAAAACCAGTGGACAAATTGACATTAGGGTTGTAATCCTCTTTGTATTCATCTTCTTCTTTACCCTTATTTTGGGAAAGTTCATAATCAGAACGTCGGCAAACCTTGTATTGGCTGCAGTGATCGGGATCGCAGTCTTCATACTCTGTTTTATCAGCGTAAAATACGCCCTCTATACCCTGGTATTCTCTATGTTACTTTCTCCGGAGTTTGGCAGCAGAACGACAGAGGGCGGAGGGATGACCGTTCGGTTGGATGATTTTTTACTCATAATCATTGCGTTCGGCTGGTTTGCAAGAACTGCCGTCTATAAAGAGCTGGGGCTGTTTAAAAAAACACCTCTGAACAAACCCATTCTTTATTATATGTTAGCCTGTGCTGTATCCACAGCGCTTGGAATGATGTTTGGAAACGTGCAGCTTTTTAAGGGGTTCTTTTTCCTCCTAAAATATCTTGAGTATTTTATCGTTTATTTCATGGCGATAAACTATCTGAACGACAGAAAACAAATCAGGAACCTGGTTATTGCCCTGATCGTTGTATTTGTAATTGTTTGTTTCGCCTCAATTGCTCAAATACCGCAAGGAGAGAGGATAACCGCTCCATTCGAGGGGAAAGGAGGAGAGCCTAACACGCTGGGAGGATATTTACTCCTGATACTTTCTGTTGTTGGAGGGATTTTCCTCAATACGGATAAAAACGATTCCTTTAAGTATAAAGCAATGCTGGGTTTCATGATTTTCCTTGCGATTATACCTATACTGTTTTCGCAATCAAGGGGTACATGGACTGCGGTTGTGCCATGCTACCTTACCTTTTTAATAATCAGTAAAAAGAGGGCGCTGCTGGGCATCATGCTTGTGCTGACTCTCGTATTAGGTCCATTCATAATACCAAAGGCTGTTAAAGAACGCTTTGAGTATACCTTTCAAAAACAAAAGGGATGGGCAGCCAAATACCAGGAAAAAATCGGCGGTGTTACTTTAGATACCTCAACTTCAGAAAGAGTAAGCAGTATGAAAAAGGCGCTGACGGCGTATGTCAGGCATCCCGTCTTTGGATATGGAATAACGGGATGGCGTTTTTTGGATGCGCAATATCTTAAAACCCTTGTCGAGACAGGCATATTGGGTATAACTGCCCTTGGTTTTCTGTTGTATGCAATCTTACGGGAGACAAGAAGAGTTTATAAAAGCACGGAAGAAAAGTTTCACAAGGGGGTATGCA
>DBJWYX010000223.1:0-4323 GCA_052360825.1 Candidatus Wunengus sp. YC64 | reverse complement strand
CAGCAGAAAACGCCCTGACTTTCAAGCAGGTGGTAAAGTCCATTGCACATAAACATGATTTATATGGCACCTTTATGCCTAAACCCATCTTTGGCGTGTGTGGCAGTGGCATGCATTGCCATCAAAGTTTTTTTGATATTACCACGCGAAAAAATATCTTTTTCGATGAAAAGGATGAATATAAGCTCAGTAAGATAGCGCGACAATTCGTTGCAGGCCAACTGCAGCATGTACGGGCTATGAGCGCTATCCTATCTCCAACGGTAAATTCTTATAAGAGACTGGTGCCGGGCTATGAGGCGCCGGTATATGTCTGCTGGGGACAAAAAAATCGCTCCGCACTGATACGAATTCCAAGATATTCTCCGGGAAGGGAACAGGCAACGAGGGCAGAATTAAGATGTCCGGACCCCAGTAATAACCCATACCTCGCCCTCGCAGTCATGCTGGAAGCAGGGCTTGACGGCGTTCGGAGAGGCCTTACGCCTCCTAATCCTGTAGAAGAAAATGTCTATGAGTTCAATAAGGATGAACTGGCATATCGAAATATCGCTACCCTCCCGGGTTCTTTGAGTGAAGCGCTTGAGGAATTAAAGAAAAACAAACTGATGGAGACGACATTAGGCACGCACACTTACCAGGTGTACATCCACTCAAAAATGGCCGAATGGGATGAGTACAGAATACAGGTAACCGAATGGGAACATAAAAAATATTTCGAGACAACATAATAAAATTAAACGGAAAATATATATTAAAGTTTCTTGATTAATATAGAGTAGACCATTACGCAACTGGGCGGATGATTGTTATTTTTTGTAAGCTGGATAGTGTTTATAAAACTTTAATATATATTAATAGTTTAATTTTATTGAGGAGCGGGATATGGAACTTGGGAATATTTTCCGGCATTTGCTCGTACACAATGAGGCATTTGTAAAAAATGCAGAAGAGACGAAGTTTTTAGCATATGCCACACACCAGAATCCATACATTACCCTGCTTACGTGTGCCGATTCCCGGGTGCAGGGGGAGATTTTAGGGAAAGATATCTTTAACAAGGTATTTATTATTAGAAATGCCGGTAATCAGTTTGCTGTCAATAGAGGTTCTATCGAATATTCGCTCTTTGTCCTGAATACCCCTGTCATGCTTGTGCTGGGACATACCGATTGCGGCGCTGTAAAGTTTGCCACCCACGCCTGTATAACGCAGTCTAAAGAAATTATCAATCTGGCAAAATCTTTTGATAACCTTATGAAGACGGATTATTCATCGATCAGCCGTGAAATAAAATCCGAAATGCTCCCTTTAACTATCCCTATTGAAAGGGGAATTCCTGATTTAAGAAAGATTCAAAACGAAATGAAGGAAGTCGCTTATCTGAGCCAAATAAATGTTGATTATCAGATAGAAAAGGCATTAAAATATTATGGTGACAGGGTAAAAGAAAACAAACTAACAATCATTGGCGGTGTTTATGACTTTGCGGGCGCCTATTCAAAACAACTGGGCAGAATTTTGATTACCAATATTAATGGTATCATCAACCCTATCGATATTCATGAGAAAGCCAGGGCAATTGTCAAGAGGATACCCAACTACGACGAGTCAAGTGAAGGATACAGGCTTACCTGTCAATTAATTGATGAAAAGGTAACTCGCATAACAGTATAGATCGTTATGAGTATTCATTGCACCATGAATAAAAACCTTTGTGATATGACACTGGCGGAGAGTGAGTGTTCGGATGGAATGTGTTGTTTTACCTGTGTCATTCCGTCAAACAATGGGCATATCGGGTTTTTTAAGTCCATGTGGAGAAGTGGAACCGGCTCACCCTACGTCAAATTACTGGTGACCAGCGAAGGGCACAAAAATGAGTTATACGAATCATGCAAGTTTCTGGATTTTATAATTGCCAGAGATTCTGCAAATTCCACTCTGAAAATAGACTTGCGCTGCAGTATTTATAAGCACCGTCCCCGACAGTGCAGAGATTATCCGGACAGCGCAGGTGAATCGTTATATCAGAAAATAAGCGGTCCGTGTATATTCAATGAATATACCGCTTCCGGTGCATATAAAAACCTCGTATACAAAAGGAAGTGGGACGCCTTTTACGCAATTCAGGACGATAGAGATGCGATCCGGAATATTTTTGTTAATGAAGATGCTCTCACTGCAAGGGATCTGCTATTAAAAGCAAAGGGCGTTCACCTTGCTGCAATATCTGAAGGGGCGGAAGAATTGAACTATATTCTGATTCCATTACCCAAACGAACGCAGAATATTCTGTATCTATCGGAAAAACATCAGCCCGTAGGCACGATAGAGCAGGCATACCATAGGTGGCAGGAAAAGATACAAAAAAATCTTCAAAATCATTATGGGGTCGAATGGGAAGCGAAGCTTAATAATGCCATAGAAATGGAGGAGAAAGATGCTGGTAAAAGATGTAATGAAGACACAACTGGTAACCTTAAACGCTGATTCGAAACTCGGTTTTGCCAATGATATTATGTATTTGGGGAGGATACGGCATTTGCCTGTTGTGAAAGGGGAAACTGTTGTAGGCATATTAACACAAAGAGACCTCTATCGCGCATCGCTGACTTCTATACTTACAAACTGGAAGGAAAATAAGGAATTTTTGGATTCTATTAAGGTCTCAGAGGTGATGACGAAAAACGTTATTACCGTTTCACCGGATGCAACAATTGAGGAAGCTGCCCAAATTATGATTGATAAAAAGGTGGGTGGATTGCCTGTAGTAAAAGAGAAAAATAAATTAGTTGGCTTGATTACTGAGACGGATGTATTACAATATTTTGTAGACTGCTGTAAAAAGAAGATCTGATGTTTTACGAAAAAGGAGTGTCTCATGTGTGATGTTGGCGGCCATATAAGCAGTGATATGATTACGTGGCAGTGCGCATGCTGCGGCGCAGCAATAAAAGACGCAGACAATGCAACAGAGGGACTCTGCGATCTTGGGATATGTTTATCATGCCGTAATGCCCCTGAGAATTGGATGGAATTTGTTAAAGAAGAATGGGAAGAAGGCATTTGTGTGGATTGCATATCACCATGCGGTCTCAAGCGATAATGGCTATTAATACAAGAATGCATACAAGAGATTTGACAAGGTGACGAAATATGATTTCTAGGCGTATGTTCATACAGGGTGCGTGTGGGTACGTGCTCGGTGTTATGTCTGTCGGCGGTTACAGCTGTCGCTTAGAACCACGATGGCTTGAAATAAAAAACGTTTTTATAAACATCCATGCCCTCCCAAAGCAATTTGAGGGAATGACGATAGCACAGCTTTCAGACATTCACCACTGCAAATACGTTCCCAGAGAATTTATCAAAAAGTGTGTTCGGAAGGTAAATGCGCTATCTCCCGACATGATTGCATTGACAGGGGATTTTGTTTATGGCTCGAAGGAATTCATCTCTTCCGTTGCAGAGGAATTGGCGGAACTAAAAGCAAAGGAAGGCGTCTTCGCCGTATTGGGTAACCACGATTGTAAAGATGGCACTGCCGATATACTATCGAAAAAAGGCATCCGTGTATTGATCAATGAACATATCCCGCTTTACCGGAAGAAGGATTATCTCTTCATTGCAGGGGTAGACGATTTATGGGCGGGCAAATTGGATTTAGAAACAACCCTGAAAGGCACAGATGATAAACCCAAAATTTTATTATGCCACAACCCGGATGCCATTGAAAAGATCAAACATACCAATATTGATTTTGTGATGGCAGGCCATACCCACGGCGGGCAGGTAAGCTTGCCTCTCTACGGCCCCCCCGTTGTATACTCCAAATTCGGCTCCCGTTATGCTTCAGGTTTGTTCCATGAGGAAAAAACCATTATGTATGTAAATAAGGGAATAGGAGTTTCCAATTTCCCTGTAAGGTTTTTTGCACGGCCGGAAATTACGTTATTTACCTTACAAAATAGCGCCCAAATCATCTAAGGCCTCCCCAAAATTATTTTAATATTTTTAGCAAAAAAGATCACCTTTCAATTTTCCAATGCAAGAAAACCACTGAAACACGGAAGGACAGAGACACGGAAAAAGAGAAGGAGCTGCGAAATTCCATTCCGTGCTTCCTTATTTCCGTGTCCGTGGTTACTCAAGTTTTGTAATTGCCTCTTAGGGAATATTTGTTAACATTGCATTATGTGTAATTTATCATATAAACAAAACTTTTATGTGAAAGGAGTTGAGGTATGAAACGGATTGGGTATTTTGCAGGTATTGCAGCAGTGACTTTACTTTCAACGGCTTTTTGTACAGGTAATAGTG
>DBJWYX010000222.1:0-4351 GCA_052360825.1 Candidatus Wunengus sp. YC64 | reverse complement strand
TTAAACAGTAGACAATGCCATCCAGACTCTTGCGTGTATTCTCAAATTGCTCTGCAATTGTGCCCCGCTGTCCTTCCATAATTAAAGCATTGCCTCCTAACGCTATCACAACAACACGATGTTTCTTCATCATATTACACAAATTTATTCAGCCGCGTTTCAAGGAGTTCTTTGAGTGTGGGTATGCTTATCTCTTGTAGCATATACCGAACACGATCGGTTGGCTTGTCTATGTGAATGATCTTCCTCAAATCAATGGGAGTGCCAATAATTACCACATCACATGGTATGCGGCGAATCGTTTCTTCTAACTCTTCCATTTGAGAATGCCCATAGCCCATCGCAGGCAACAGCTTACCAATATGAGGATATTTCCCGAATGTTTCAGCAATCGATCCTACAGCATAGGGTCTTGGATCAATGACCTCCACAGCCCCATACTTTTCTGCAGCAAGAATTCCAGCGCCAAAGGCCATCCCGCCGTGTGTCAGGGTTGGTCCATCCTCAACAACCAGCACCCGCCGACCTTTTACAAGTTCCGGCTTTTCAACCGTTATTGGTAATGTTGCATCGACGACAGCGGCTTTTGGATTTGATAGTTTTATATGTTCCTTAACAAGATTTATATCAACTGCCTTTGCAGTATCTTCTTTACTGATAACAATAATATCTGCAAGGAGAAAATTCGTTTCTCCCGGGTAATAGGTAAGCTCGTGCCCTGGTCTATGAGGATCAACGATGGTGATATGAATATCAGGCACAAAAAAAGGAATGTCATTATTACCGCCATCCCACACAATAATATCAGCTTCCTTTTCAGCCTCCGCTAAAACAGCCTCATAGTCAACACCTGCATACACAACGGTTTGCTGCTCTATGTGGGGTTCATATTCTTCAATTTCTTCTATCGTACAATCATATTTCTTGAAATCATCTTGCGTAGCAAATCGCTGAATACGCTGTTTAACAAGATCGCCGTAAGGCATGGGATGTCTGATGACCACCACCTTTTTGCCCATTTCCTTGACAATCTCACAGACCTTCCGCGAAGCAGGACTCTTTCCACAGCCTGTTCTCACGGCACAGACAGCCACAATGGGTTTTTTACTCTTGAGCATTGAGTCCCTGGTGCCCAGGAGGGTGAATCGAGCGCCCACTGCATTTACAAGGCTGGCCTTATGCATAACGTATTCATGTGAAACATCGCTATAGGAAAACACCACCTCATCGATCTTATGAAATTTTATAAGCGAGGCTAATTTTTGTTCAGACTCGATAGGAATTCCGATAGGATACAGGTTACCTGCCAACAAAGAAGGATATTGTCTTCCTGCAATATTAGGTATCTGCGCTGCAGTGAAGGCTATTACTTCATATTCAGGATTATCACGAAAGCAAAGATTGAAATTGTGAAAGTCCCGTCCCGCTGCCCCCATAATAATGATCTTCTTTCTGCTTGCCATATGAACGCTTTTATAGGAATCCTCGATCAGTCTGTATTCTTTGACATCGTTCCATCATAATAATATATCCTGAACTGCATACCATACCTTATCGGCAATCATTTGTTCAGACATCAATGCGCCATCTTTTGTACAATCAATGATCATCCAATCTTTTTTCCCCTGAGCAATTTCCAGAAAAGTTTGCTGCGCATGTTGCAAATGGTTTATATCCTCTTCGTGGATATCCTTTTTTTCACCTGCCAGGTAGGCACGCTGTTCTTTCTTTTCGACAAGCTGGTAAGCAATCTCGACCGGCACATATAACAGGATATTTAAATTAGACCTCGGAACCGCAAAGATTTGATGTTCCAACCTGTCCAACCACTGAAAAAACTTTTCTTTGTCAGAGGAGTGATTGATTTTCCCACCCTGGTGCGCCATATTATCACACACATAGCGATTCGACACAACAATCTTGCCTTCCCTGAGCCAGATGTTTATTTGTTCTTTGCACTCCCAGCGGTCGCCTGCATAGAGGATCGCCGCCAGATAGGGACTTACCGAGTCAGCGCTGCCAAATTCACCCCGAAGATATTTTATCACCATATCAGCAAAGAAAGTTTTGCCATATTGAGGAAAATCAGTAGTAACTACAGGATATCCCTCTTTCAGCAAACGCTCACAGAGCAACTTCGTCTGTATCGTCTTCCCGCTGCCATCGACACCGGTAATGACTATTAACTTTCCATGCATTCAATATTCTCAATTAGATAAAAATTATTGATTTCGTTGACCCCCATTTGCATGGAGACAAGTATTCTTTTCATTACGAACCTTGTCCACATGCAAATGGGGAGAAGAATATTATCAGTTTTACAAACATTGTACAACATTATATTCATCTCACTTTAAATGTAAAACGGAATTTATAGCAAATCGAAGAAAATATTTAGGGAGAGTATCTTTTGTATTGACCTGAGAAGTGAAATTTGCTAATATTTCTTATCCAACATCATAACTACTATTATGCCCTTGCCAAATGCTTACCTTTTTCCATTACGAAACTTTAAAATGAAGTAAATCTTCAACCTTAAATAATCCTGTGAAATTTTTGGATGTTGGTCACATATTTAGTTGAATATTTGCGGGTTGTAAATAATACGTATGCAAAAAAGCATTAAATTAACTTTTTATAAAATATTAATTGTATCTGTAAGCCTAACGAGCATGTTAGGATGTACAGCGCTCCCGGGAAAAGTTGTTATAGAAAAGGTAGAGCCAAAGACAGAGACCGAACTCAGGCGCAAGTTGGAAGAATGGACAGAACAGTTGCATTCTGACGATCCCACCATACGAAGTTCCGCGGCTGTTTCTCTGTTGGGATTAAACCTTCTCGATGCACAGGAACCACTCGTAAAAATACTAAAAGATCTTAAAGAAAGTGAAAACGTACAGGTCTCTATTATTAAAGCATTCGGATTTACCAGGGATGACCGTGCAACTGATATCCTGATCGACCTGCTTGACAGTGAATCGATTCCTTTACAGACGGCGGCGGCGGAAACACTCGGCATGTTGAAGACAAGAGCTTCGATACGAAAGATGTCTGAAACAATGCTGGACCCTCAACGGCCTCTAAACATTAAGATGTTATTGGCAAAGGCGCTGGGCAATACCAATAATCGGGATGCCGTCGAACCCCTGATTAAAATGCTTGCGACCAATGACCGCGGGCTAAGAGAAGTAGCGAAGAAATCCCTTGAAAAAATTACAAAACAGGCCGATGGTAACGATCCCGCATGGTGGAAGGAATGGTGGGTTCGCAACAAGTCAAAATCGCGGGAACAATGGCTGGAAGACATCGTATTAAAACAGGAAGAAAATACGAAACAGCTCGATTCAAAATTTGAGCAGTTGAAACTTGAAATAGCTCAAAAGTCGATTAAACTGCTTGAACTCAGGCCTGACAAATCTGACCCAAAACCCTTGATTGAAGCCATCAAGAGTGAATATCCTGAAATAAGGATATTCGCTGCAAAAGAATTGGTGAAGATCAAAGACCCGTCGGTAATTGATGTGTTGATTGATGCTGCTTCCGACAAACAGGAGGAGGTACGAATTGAGGTAATTCAGACCTTGGGAGAAATTGGAGATGAGAGGGCTGTCAATCCCCTTGTTTATACCCTGGGAGATGAGAGTTTGGTTGTACGGGAAAAAAGCGCCATAGCCCTGGGGAAACTCGGAAGACCGGAGGCTGGAGAATCTCTTATTTCAGCATTAAACAGTAACACCAACCTGACTATTGTATGTGCTATTATAGAAGCACTGGGGCAAATTGGGGACACGGGGGCAGTCGAACCTTTGATTGCCTTCTTAAACCATAAAGAATCAATAATAAGAGAATGCACGGCCGCTTCACTTGGTAAGCTTCGTGACACTCGTGCCGTAGACTCCCTAATCGCAGCCTTAAATGATGAACAGGAGCGAGTTCGCTGGTATGCCGCCGACAGCCTGGGTAAGATCGGCGACCCAATTTGTGTTGTTTCGCTCATTAAATTACTCTCGGATACCAGTGCACGGGTGCGAGAATCAGCAGTGACGGCATTAGGACAAATTGGAAATCAACAGGCCATAGAATCGTTGATAAAAGCGCTTCAGGACGTCGACAAGCGGGTAGCAGAACAAGCGGCGGAATCTCTCGTGAACATCAAAAACATGAACTTTGAAGTAATGGATACCGTGGCAAACACCTTTTACACCAACAAGGATTACAAAAGGGCTGAAGCCGTCCTTGAAAGACAGATAACAGAATACTCGAAACAGCCCGAACTCCAGGAAAAGATTTTGCAAACCAAGATCAAATTGGCCAAAACATTGTTTGCCTTAAAAGATTGTCAAAAGTCGCT
>DBJWYX010000221.1:0-4365 GCA_052360825.1 Candidatus Wunengus sp. YC64 | reverse complement strand
ACAAATATGCACTGGCTGCATAAAGCTCCTCCCCAATCAGGGTGTAGTCGCAGGTAGTAATAAAGAAGGGCAACTGGGTATAGGCGTCTGTGCCGGCAATCTGGATTGCACCTGTGGTTGACCCTGTTTCAGCCAGGATCAAGGCTTCGGCGTAAAAATATCCGATAAAAAAATTAGCAGCCGGTTTTTCACGGGTCATGATTCCACCCACTGCAGCTACATAAGGAAATTGTTCAGAGGCTACCAGAAAAACGTTGTCTGGATTATAGGCGTCAGGGCGCCCTGCTTCCAGATAAGATTCCTTTACCACCTCCTGGCTTACAGACATGACAATGGGGTCGTTATTGACAACCTTCAGATTGGCGTCATAATCTGCAATTTTCCGGGCAATCCTGCTCAGGATACTTGTTGCCGCAATGGTTGAGATGCTTCCCATACCGGTAAGTCCGTGCACAAAAAGTACGGGCTTCCCCATTTCCGTGGCGCGACCCAGGGCCTCATCCACGGCGTCAAGCCCGCCAATCTTTCTCAGGAACATATCAGGGTTTCGTCGTGCATGTACAATAAAATAGAGGATAATGGTCGAGATGATAATCATAATCACAAAATTGTTTATCTTTTTTGTGTGTATCAGATTGCCGTGTGCTGTGGCAGAAGCTATCGTATCCAGGAAAACTTTAGTATCGCCCGATACCATTGTCAATTTGAAATAAAATGTTTGTTTCTTGGGAATGGTTTCCCCGTTGTAAACTTTTTTGGGGAATATCTGAACGTAGTGATAATTGCTGTTCTTTTTTTTGTAACCGTAAATTTCAGGGGCGCTCGTCCGATAGCTGGTATTTGACTTTATTTGGATGGCCTCCTTTTCGAAGGCGCCGTTTTTATCTCTGTCGATGTAAATCACATAGAAGACGTCAGGTGAGTCGTTAGGGGAAGCAGACCACGTCAGGGATATCGTTTCTCCGGCATCGTTCGGTGTATCAAATGCCTTGAATTCAGTAGGCGGGATGAGGAAAGCAGGAGATTGTGCAACGAGTGTTGAGGTGATAAAAAAAGGTATAAAAAAGATACCGGTAATAAAAGACGTTTTTTTTAATAAATTCATGTTTTAAGAATTTTAAACTGGTAGCGGAACCGTCTCGGTTGCGCAAATAGAAAATCTGCCACAAAGAAACAAAGATTTTATAGCATTAGTGCCTTGTGACTTGGTGGTTTCTCTCTTATAATTTTTGCAATTATAATTTATTACCTTGAAATTACAACAGGAAAGTAAGGGAAATAAAATGAAGATAAAAAATAGGATTTTGTTTTCATCGAGTTTTATATTTTTTAGCGCTAAAATGCCGATACCTATTGAAAATTTACATTAGACTTCCCGCATGAGAAGTCTTGCCATGTATCCTCCGTCTCCTCCTTTCAGTTCGGGCAAATAATACTTCTCTGCATCAAGGCAGAATTGGGGTTCGTTGCTGAGAAATTTTTTTATGATATCCTGGTTTTCTTCAGGCTCTATGCTACAGGTGCTGTATACCAAATACCCTCCTGGTTTTAGCATGGCAGCGCCTGTTTTTAATATTGAGTATTGGAGGTCAGCCAGTTTATTCATATCTTCTTCTTTCAGCCGCCATCTGGCCTCCACACGACGTGCCAATACCCCCGTATTGGAACAAGGTGCATCTATGAGTACCCGGTCAAATTTGACGTGAAAAGGAACTCTTTCGCCAGAGGCATCACCACACACAATAAAAACGTTCTGTACCCCCATCCGCCGACAATTTTCCCGAACGGATTGCAAGCGTTTTAAAGAAATATCCAATGCACATACCTTGCCCGTATCCCCTAAAAGTTCGGAGATATGGGTCGTTTTACCACCGGGTGCTGCACACATATCTAACACCGTATCTGTTTTTTCTACTTTGAGGAATTGGGCCACCTTCATGGCAGAAATATCCTGCACAAAGAATAATCCTTCCGAAAACCCTGGTATCTCAGAGACGGCGATGTTATCAACAACTACGGCATTATCGACGGCGTATGAATTGATACCGTTTTTATTGAGCAGTTCAATAAATTCCTGTGGAGATATTTTCTTGTGGTTGATACGAAGGAATACCTTTGGGGGAAGATTGTTGATTTTACATATCTCAATGGTTTTATCTTTACCATACCTGCTGAGCCAGCGTTTTATGAGCCATTCAGGATGACTATAATTGGCTGCCATGTAGGCGGAGGGGTTTTTGTTCGGATCGGGCAAGATAGTATGTTGGAACGTACACCACGTGTTTTCCCTTCTGTACAAGGCATTCCTGTGGTTGGCGACTTCCTGTTCCTGTAAACACTTATTTTGAAGACTTCTTTCGGCAGACCTGAGAATTGCATTCGCAAATTTAATTGCATCTGGGCGCCGGATCGCTTTCTTGACCAATTCTACGGAGGTGTTTATTGCGGCAGAGACTGGAATCCTGTCAAGATAGACGATTTGATAGAGACCCAGGCGCAGGGCATACAATACCCAGGGTTCTATCTTTTTGAATGGAATCTTTGAAAAAGAGGAAATAAGGGTATCGAGGGATAAGCGATGGCGAATAACGCCATTTACCAGTTCCGTAAGGAGGTTTTTGTCTCGTGGCAACCAATCGACTTGTGAACATTTTTCAGAGATAAGCTCATGGGCAAAAACCTCTTTTTCGTCAATTTCTCGCAGGATGCGAATGCATTCATAGCGGACGTCTGTCTTACTTGAGGAATTTTTCAATCGCCTCTTTCACCTCGTCCAAATATACATCCGTGTCCTTACAATATCCGTGAGGCCTCAGATTGGGCACTGCAAATATAGCCTTGGACATGGCGGCCATCAAGCCAGTCCTGAGCTCCTTTTCGCAGGCGATAGCCACCACCCCGTGTATTTCTTCGGACATGACCTTTTGAAGTGCAACGCGTCCGCCTGTGGCAAGGATAATATGAACCCCATATTTTTCAGAAAATTCCAGCAAGTCTTTGATTTTGCATTTTCCGCAGCGTTTACATTCGTTCAGATCGTTTTTAACATTTTGCTTACACTGCGAATTCTGTATACAATGGGGAAAAAGGATTAATAAATTTTTAGGGGAACACTTCTTCTTGCGAAACTGCAACATGAGGTTATTTATAGAAACAACTTTTTTATCAATAAATTCCATAGTACCTGCCTTTACATTAACAATAACAATAAAAATTCAATATCAACACACAAATACCCTAAAGGGTTATTTTCGGTATACACAGTGTTAAATCATGATATAAACATGTCATGAGCAACTACTTTATGCCCCCGTGTATATTCCTGTGCGTCCATCGCCCGCTTGCCTTCAGGTTGCAATCGTGTAATACACAAAAAACCGTCCATGGTGGCTACATGGATTCCACAGAGAGCAATCTCAACCACAGTGCCCGGGTTAAGAGACGTTTTCGTGTTTAATGATTCGTGAATCTGCGTCTTGAGTATAATAAGCCTTTTCTTTTCTTCAGTGTCTTTTGCACAGTAATAGGTATAAGCCCCAATCGATGGGGTGACTCCGCGGATGAGGTCGTGAATTTTTTGTGTTTCCTGAGACCACGAAATCAATCCAATTTCCTTTTTCAATTTGGGGGCAAAGGTTACCTCTTTTTCGTCCTGTTTCGTGTAAGTGGCATTTCCTGTTTCAATGCGGTTTAGCGTATCAATCAACAGTTCCGCGCCCATAGAAGCCAACCTTTTTTCAACTTCTCCTGCATTTTCTAAGGGAAATATAGGTGTCGTTTTTTGGGCAATGATTTCACCCGCATCCATTTTGGCGGTCATGACCACAGAAGTAACGCCA
Source organism: Candidatus Wunengus sp. YC64 (assembly GCA_052360825.1). Classification (GTDB taxonomy): domain Bacteria; phylum Planctomycetota; class Brocadiia; order Brocadiales; family Brocadiaceae; genus Wunengus. The sequence goes on along the minus strand of DBJWYX010000221.1, from coordinate 526 downwards.
GTAACTGTTTCTCCCTGTATAATCGCCCAGTTAATCGGGGCTGCCCCGCGAAGTTTTGGCAGCAAAGATGCGTGAATGTTGATACACCGGTATCCGGGAAGATTAATAATCGGAGTGGATAAGAACTGTCCAAAGGCAACAACAACGATACAGTCGGGTGAAAGGCACTGGAGTTGTTTCACAACGGCTTCCTCATTAATATTGATTGGCTGCATAATTTCCAATCCCAATTCTTGCGCTGCCTCTTTCACCGGCGAAGGACAGGGTATTTTACTTCTTCCCTTGGGTCTGTCCGGTTGTGTAACAACGGCAATAACTTTATGTGTTGATGTTGCCAAGGAGCGTAAACTGGGAACTGCAAATTCAGGCGTTCCCATAAAGACCACATTCATTGTTTGATAAACCAACCTGTGTTTATAATTTGTTTTTTCACGATTATCGCAAACGTTAATTACACAGGAATTCGGGTACCTTTATAGGACCGTTCAAATTCTTTTAGCTGATGGGATATGGCCAAACGGTTGGC
>DBJWYX010000220.1:0-4388 GCA_052360825.1 Candidatus Wunengus sp. YC64 | reverse complement strand
GGCGGGTATTTACAAAGATTACAGAGGTGTACCGGTCATCGGCGTTTCAAAATACGTAAAGGACATGGACTGGATACTGCTTGCAGAAACAGATGTATTCGAGGCATTTAAACCTGTATACAGGGCAAGAAACTATTCCATAGCGATCCGCCTGTTCAGTGTATTTGTTATTTCGGTTACCGCCTTCGTTTTTTCACATCAGATAATCAATCCCATTAAATCTTTAATCACGGCAACAGAGAAAATCTCAAAAGGAGACATGAGCGCCCATATACCGGTAACATCACGGGACGAGATTGGCGAACTTACAGAGGCATTTAATCGGATGACCACTGATTTAGTAAATGCACGGGGCGAATTACGGGAACTCTTTGACGCCGCCAACGATCCCATGGTCACATTGAAAGACGGGCCTATCGTTAACAATATGAACGTGAGGGTTACAGAATTATTTGGTTACACTACGGAAGATTTGCTTCATAAAAAAATCACCCGTATTATCAGGGATGAGGAAGTCCTCATGTTAGAAGATGCTATTAACAAGACCTGGGAGCTAATGCCGGGAGAAAAACATTCCATGCTTGAGATAGGGGTAATAACAAAAGATGGCAATACCCTGATTTGCGAGCTGGATATAAACAGGACACGGTTCGGCATACAACCACACTTCAGGAATATTACCAAAAGAAAATTATTGGAACGAAAAATATTTGAAGAAAACCAGAAGCTGGAAAAGGCAAATGCACAACTTATATCCCTTCTTGAAGAACTGAAAAGAACTCAACTCCAGTTATTTCAATCTGAAAAAATGGCCTCCATTGGCCAGTTGGCTGCCGGTATTGCCCACGAGATAAATAATCCGGTAGGGTATATATCGTGTAATCTCGAGTTAATGCAAAATCATTTTGTAGCTATAAAAACCCTGCAAACAGAGATAGAAAAATTAAAAACAGACCCCGCCTTTATAAAACTGCAAAAAATCGTCGTTGATGTTAAACTGGATAAATTAATCAACCATATGGAAAAAAGCATAAACGAGTCTTTGGAAGGAACGGAGAGGATTAAAAAAATCATCGACTCCCTTCGTACCTTTGCATACAAGGGAGACGACAAATTTGAATTAGCCAACATTAATACAGAGATCGAACATATCTTGAACATCATCTGTAATGAGATAAAATATAAGTCTGATTTGGTAAAGGCATATGGAGACGTCCCGCTGATACGATGCAATCGATACCAACTGGGACAGGTCTTTATGAATATTATCCTGAATGCCGCACAGGCAATAAGGGAAAAAGGAGAAATAAGAATAACTACTTATCAAAAAGGCGATCATGTCAACGTTGAGATCCGTGACAACGGCTGTGGGATACCGGAGCGAAACTTATCCAAAATCTTCGAACCTTTCTTTACCACCAAAGAGGTCGGGAAGGGAACAGGACTGGGACTTTCTATTGCCTATAACATTATAAAAAACCATAATGGTACAATAGAAGTGAATAGTAAAGTAAATGAAGGAACGACTTTTACCATTAAGATACCCATTTCAGCAGGGTAGATTCATTTGTACGGAGGCATAAAGTGAAACCAAATACCATACTTATTGTAGATGACGAAGAAAATATCCTTAAATCGTTGGAAAGACTCCTCGAAAATGAAGGTTATAGGATGTTTTTTGCAAACAGCGGCGATAAGGGATTGGAAATTATTAGGCGGGAAGACATTCAAATGGTAATCTCCGACCACAGGATGCCTGGTATGGATGGTTTAAAATTTCTCAGTGAGATTAAAAAGATTTTACCAGACACAATCAGAATCATGCTCACAGGGTATGCGGATGTAGATATAGCTGTAAAGGCAATAAATGAGGGTGAGGTGTATCGGTTTGTCACAAAACCATGGAATAATAACGAACTTTTGGGCGCCGTAAAACAAGGTATTGAATATTACAATTTGCAAAGGGAATTGGATCGATTAAACAAACTCATACAGTCTCAAAATATTGAACTTAAGGAATGGAATTTCAAACTCGAACAAAAGGTAGCCGATCAGACGAAACACATAAGGGATTTATTCCTGGATGCCATCAAATCTCTTGCCTTTGCCCTGGAAGCAAAGGACAAATATACCGAGGGACATTCCCGGCGTGTCACAGAATACGCCACCGGCATTTGCGAAAGAATGTCTCTCGCAAAAGAATACATAGAAGATATAAAATTGGGGAGCCTATTGCACGATATTGGGAAAATAGGCATCAAAGAATCGGTATTGGACAAAAAGGAGAAATTGACAAAGGAAGAATACGACCATGTCAAAACCCATGTACTCATTGGAGAAAAGATTCTGACTCCCATTATTAAAAATGAAACGGTCATTAAGATTGTCAGACATCATCACGAACACATTGACGGCAGTGGGTATCCGGACGGATTGAAGGGTAAAACAATTCCACTAGAAGCCAGAATAGTTGCCGTAGCGGATGCATACGATGCATTATTATCGGAGCGTCCTTATCGCAAAACCACCGACAATGTAAATGCCATTAAAGAACTTAGAAAATTTTCAGGTACGCAGTTTGACTCAGAGATTGTTGAGATACTTACAACAAACGGATGCAGCATGATAAAATGAAACTTCATCTTAAAGACAAATCAAACATTGTAGTAATAGGCGGTGGACCATCGGGGAGTTTCTTTACCCATTTCGTATTAAGGCTTGCAAAAGAATATAAACGCAAGATCGATATAACCATCCTCGACGGGAGAGATTTTATCCAGAAGGGTCCTGTTGGTTGTAACATGTGCGCGGGCGTCCTGTCTGAAACCCTTACCAATAAAATGGAATCCGAGGGGATTGTACTGCCAAAAACGCGCGTCCAGCAAGAAATAGACGGCTATTATTTGCAAACACAGGAACGCGGCATCACATTACATCATCCCAAACCGGGGCACATACCAAAAATCATAACGGTTTTTCGCGGAAACGGCCCCCGATTTTCAGAGTTAACAACCGACATCAGTTTTGACGATTTTCTCCTGAAGCATGTGGCATTGCAAGGTGCAAGGGTACGTTCCGCTATCGTAGAAGAAATAGACCTCCCAAAAAATCCAGAGGATTTAGTGAACATCGTTTACAATGAGGCAGGCGTACGGAAAAAGATGACCACCGACCTTGTCGTGGGGGCATTCGGACTGAACACGTCCCTGATAAAGAGAATCGTAGGTAAGGAATTCGGGTATCGGGAGCCTGGATCCGTTCGGACATGCAATGCAGAACTCCACCTGGGTCGTTCCTATATCCAGGAACACTTCCATAAAATAATTTATGTATTCGCACTGGGGATAAAACCCATCAAATTCGCCGCCTTTATACCAAAAGGGGATTATGTTACCGTTTCACTCGTCGGAAAAGAAGATATAACAAAGGCAAATTTAGTAGAATTTATAAAACATCCAAAGGTCCGTGAACTTCTTCCTCCAGGATGGTCACTTCCGAAAGACCTCTGTATCTGCTTTCCAAAAATACCAATTTCCCATGCCGCACACCCTTATACGAATAGATTCGTAATGATCGGCGACGCCAGCATCTCACGTACCTATAAAAATGGCATCGAATCAGCCTTTGACACGGCACGGCTTGCCGCGCATACGATATTCGAACACGGCGTTTCCGAAGAAGATTTTAAGAAAGGATATTACAAACCTGCCTTAAAACTCCTTGCACAGGACAACTTCTTCGGCAATCTCATGTTCGGCATCCACGATTACACTACGTCACGAAAGGCATTGGTAAATGCACAAATTGACCACCTTACAAAATGTCAAAATGCCTGGGAGTCTATCCAGATTAACAGCATCCTGTGGAATATGGTCACCGGTAACGCAAGTTACAAAGAGATTTTCCTCAAGGTAATAGATATCCGCCTGCACTTTATCATGTTCCCTCACATCTTTTATGCCGCTGTCAAACAGGAGTATGAGAACCTGAAAACCCGCGCACACATCAAGCACACAGAAAAACTAAAATTCCTGAAAGAATCGGGACTTGGCACACTGGAGGACGGCCAGACTGTGGCGATAATTGGCGGCGGCCCGGCGGGCGCAAGTTGCGCAATTGCCCTGAAAAATCTTGCAAAAAAACGGAATATCGCTATAGATGTCATCATTTATGAACACAAAGATTTTGAAGGCGGTATCGAGCACAATGAATGCGCAGGCGTCCTCTCTCAGCCCATTGAACACATTATTGAAGATCAGTTGGGAGTTCCTTTTCCCTGGCATCTCGTGAAACGAGAAGTGCCCGGCTACTATCTCCACACAGATGGTTCTGTCATCAAACTGGACGGAGAAGGAGAGGTCTCTTACGCATTGCGCAGGGTTCAATTT
>DBJWYX010000219.1:0-4397 GCA_052360825.1 Candidatus Wunengus sp. YC64 | reverse complement strand
CGATTGGTTGTGTCCATATATTTGCCACGCCTGGTATTCTCATGGCTTCGTCCATTTCCTGAATGAGTTCCTGTTTGGTAATTGTCCGTTCATCGGGCAAAAATAAATGAAAAACAGGGTGGATGAACGAGGGCACATAGTTTAAAAATTTGTACTCGATCTTCTTTTTGCGCCATTCTTCCTTTGGTTTTAAGGCAACAACGGTTTCAAACATCTCGACAGGCGCCGGGTCTGTAGGGGTTTCAGCCCTGCCTAATTTACCAACTACCATATCTATTTCAGGAAAGGATTTTATGATCATATCCTGTTTCTGCATGACCTTAAGGGCGTCCGTTAAGGACACGCTGGGTAACATTACCGGCATGAAGAGGATAGAACCTTCATCAAGGGGCGGCATGAATTCCCTCCCTAATTTTTTAACGGCAAATACGGATGAAACAACGATAGCAAGAGGAATTGCAAGGAACGTCTTCTTATGATCCAATACCCACTTAAGTGTAGGTTGATAGCCCCTCAATAACATCCTGGAGGAAAAATTATCTTCCATAGGTCTTAGTTTGCCCTTAATCAGAAAGGTACACAGAATGGGTACGAGGGTAATGGCCATGATGACAGACGATCCAATTGCGATGGTCTTTGTCCAGGCAAGTGGTGTGAAGAGCTTCCCTTCCTGTCCTGTAAGTCCAAATACGGGGAAAAACATACAAATGGTTGTTAAGGCAGCAAAGAATATGGAACCTCCGACCTCTTTTGACGCATCAAGGATGATCTGCGGCCGGCTTTTTATGCCCTTTTGTTCTATGAGGTTTCTAAAGATATTTTCAGTCATGACGATGGCCATATCACTTACCTCACCGATGGCGATGGCAATACCCGTAAGGGACATAATGTTTGAATCAATACCCATAAAATACATGCATAGGAAGGAGATCAGGATAGATATGGGGAATCCCAGACAACAGATCAATATACTTCGGACGTGTAGCAAAAAGATGGCTACAACAAAGGATGTAATAATGATTTCTTCTATCAGCGCCTCTCTGAGAGTATCAATAACCCGATAGATAAGACCCTCTCTATCATAGAAGGGAACGATCTTTACTCCAGGAGGCAAACCCGGTTCTATTTCTTTGATTTTCTTTTTTACCCTTTTAATGACCTCCAAGGGATTTTGCCCCTGGCGCATGATAACGATTCCACCGGTAACCTCAGCTCCTTCCTTGTCCAGTGCACCACGTCTAAAATCACCCCCGACCTGGACAGAGGCAATGTTTTTGACGAATATTGGCACACCGTTGTAACTGCCTATGGTAATGTTTTCAATATCCGTAACATTCTTGATAAATCCAAGACCACGGATGATAAACTCCATATTGTTACTTTCGACAACCTTGGCGCCCACGTCGATATTGCTTTTGCGAACGGCTTCGTATACCATTCCTACGGTCATGTTATATGCCAACAATTTGTTAGGATCAACATCGACCTGGTATTGTTTGACAAAACCACCTACACCCGCAACCTCAGAGACACCCTCGACTGCGTTTAACTGATAGCGGACATACCAGTCCTGGACGGATCGAAGTTGTCCAAGGTCGTATCCTTCGCCTTCAACGGTATACCAGAAAATCTGGCCAAGTCCCGTTGCGTCGGGACCGAGTCTGGGTGTGACATCTTTTGGTAACAATTGTTGGATAAAGTTTAATCGCTCCAGTACCCTGGAACGCGCCCAATAAAAGTCGATTTTCTCCTTAAAGATGATAAATATCATGGAGAAGCCGAATCCTGATTGGGAACGTATAACCTTTACGCCGGGTACACCGAGGAGATTTACGGTTAAGGGATACGTGACTTGATCTTCAACGTCCTGGGGACTGCGTCCAGGCCAATCGGTAAAGACGATGCACTGGTTTTCCCCAATATCCGGTATGACGTCCATATTGATATTCTTTAAGCCGAAGACGCCGCCGAATATCACCAGGAGGTAAAAGCAGATGATGAGGAATCTATTTTTTAAGCAGAGTTCAATAAGTTTGTTGATCATAAAAATTAAGGCTCGTAACCACAGATTTCACAGATTACACAGATTTTTTAATTTGTCTTCAAATCTTTGTAATCTATTTTGATAAAATTCAATTTTTGAATCTTCTATAATGAAGGGATTCCTCACCAAAGTTTAAAAGTAATCCTGTGTTATGGCGACTAATAACAAGGCTGTTTATTAACTGCGCTTCATCAACCTTCGATAAAGATTGCTCTGCTTTTATTTCGACAATAATTTCATGTGTTCTTATATCTCTATCCATCTGTTTCTCAGATTTTTATGTTTTTAATCTGTGTAATCTGTGAAATCTGTGGTTTCAAAGCTTTTATAGTCTATTTTTCTTCCTTAAATTCCATCGCACCGCCGTATAATGCGCTGGCTCCTCCTGTGAGCTGGCTTTGAGAGTCGATGAGGAAGTTGGCTGATGTTACAACCTTATCTCCCTCCTCCAACCCCTCTAAGACAGGGTAATAATCACCTGCCTTTGGTCCGAGGGCGACTTCTTTTCCCACATATTGTCCGTTGCCTTTGTCTATATAGACGATCTTTCGTATGCCAGTGTCTAATACTGCTGTAGCCGGAATGGCGAGAACTTGTGTGGTCTTTTCTAAGTGCATTCCGCATTTGTTACAATCTGCAGGTTTATCTGAGATTACTTCGGGATGCATGGGGCAGGCATAAACGCTACGTTTTTTATGCTCTATTTTTTTTACCTTTATCCCCAAATCCTCTCTTACCTCCCATTGACCCATTTGTCTTTTACATTCCGGACATTCGCCTGGTTTTTCTGAAGTCATACAAGCCATGGGGCACATGTACACGAATTTTTGTTTCTTTTCACCGGTGGGTAAAGTTACGGTGATACTCTTTTGTAACATCATGCCACACATGGGACATGACTTGGGCGCTGTAGTTGGATCCCATTCTTGCGGGCAAATGCACGTTAGCTTTTCACCAGAAACCTCAACAGGCAGCTCCTTTTTTTCAAGATGCATACCACATACAGGACAGTCACCATCTGTTTTTGATGCATAGCATTTCATAGGGCACTCGTATAGAGTTTCCACTTTGACCGATGGTTTTTCTACAATTTTTTCTCCTTTGGAGAGGGGAATTTTCTCCAGCTTCATGCCACATACGGGGCAATTGCCAGGCTCTTTTGATGTATGACACTTCATGGGACATACGTATTCAAACCCGATTGCCCCTTGCTGTAAAGTCACATCACCGGCAGCAATCAACTCTGTTTGAGTAGGGGGTTTCTTTACGAAGGGAACATTATCCTCAGGACAAATACCCGGCCTGCTGGATTTTATTTCCGGGTGATTGGGGCAGATGTAATCAAGACCACTCACGTAGATTTCACCCTGCTTTTCAAGTTCTTCAACAGGCACCCGTATGCGTGCATTGACATACATGGAGGGTTTGAGTTTTAGCTGGTGATTGGGAATATCACAGCGTATCTTTACCGAGCGTGTCTTCTCATCCAGAAATGGCTCTATAAAAGATACCCGGCCGATGAATGCCTCACCGGGATACGTCGGGGTAGTGACTTCTACTTCCTGTCCAATCTTGATCCAGGCCATTTCATACTCATAAATATTGGCCTTCATCCATATGTTTGAAAGGTCGGCAACCGTGTATATCATCTCGCCCTGCATAACGTATTGGCCTTCTAATGCCTTTTTCTCTATGACAATACCACTAAGTGGGGCGTATATAACAGTGTGTTGTTTTATCTTTTTGTTTTTCGTGAGTTCTTCAATCTGTTTCTCCGTAATACCCCACCATAACAATCTCCTTTTAGATGCCTCAATGAGTGATTTAGCGCCATTTATTACTTCATCAAAAGGACTCTCCGTAACTTTTTCCAAGGTTTCCAGCGCTAACAAATACTCTTCCTGTGTGGATACAAGATCAGGACTATATAGCCACACCATGGATTCCCCCTTTATAACTTGAGTACCTGTGAAATCAATAAAGAGCTTATCAATCCTGCCCGGTATCCATGCAGACACCACGGCCTTGAGTCGTTCGTCATATTCGATTAAACCAACCGTATAAATATCCTTGGTTAAGGATTTGAAACCAATAATGTCCGTTTTGACCTGTGCCAGTTTGCGGGCGCGTTCACTCAATTCTATGGTGGCCAGTGCTCCTGCCTCCTTTGCACCTGCTCCTTTTTCATACACGGGAACCAGGTCCATAGCGCAAATAGGACATTTGCCGGGTTTATCCATCTTAACTGAGGGATGCATACCGCATGTCCAATAAAGTATCTTCTTTTCCTTTATTTCTTCAGCGCTTGCGGAAGGCACACAAACTGATACATCATATGAGGAAATAGTAAATG
>DBJWYX010000218.1:0-4414 GCA_052360825.1 Candidatus Wunengus sp. YC64 | reverse complement strand
GATACGACCAGTATGCGTCTTGCACATTAAGGAAGATTGATTGTATATCCTCAATCAACGACTTGATGATCTTTTGTTCTTCTTTACAATTTTCTTCTTCCCGTTCACTGGCAGGGACAAGTTTTTCGAATACACATAAAATGTGTCGAAAAATGCCGTAAGATGAACACTCTGTAAGGATATTCGCTATAGACGCAATCCTCCTTTCAGGAAAATTTGCAGGTCTGATCCCTGCATAGTTCCAGTCATTTCTTGTCATAAGGGCTTTGCTTATTTTAGTTTTGATTACGTTCCACGCACGTTCGATATTGCTTACATATTCTGCTGTTTCGTCGTCATATATTATTTTTAAATCCGCCTGTTGCGGTAATAATCCCGCCGCGCCTAACAAAAGGGCTTGCATATCTATTTTCTTCTCTTGAACTGGAACATCCTCTGGAATCAAGCATCGGACGTCTTCCAGTGGCACAAGAGAGGCCAACTTAAGAAATGGTTCCTTGTTATTCCTATAACCCAACGATTCCATAATTCCTTCGTAGAGTGTTTGTTCAAAGGGGCTTTTTTCGGCCCATTTTCCGTACCTTTTTGCCTTTTGAAGGATACGTTCGTCACCGGCATAATCAAGGAAATAACCCACCCAAAATTCGTCCAACTTCTGATTTTCTATTTCTGTCTGACAATGTCCCGGATTTACCTTTCCCCCTTTTAGGTATGATTCAATGTCGATCAGATCAACCAGGTCATCCAGTTCAGCATCTAAATATTTTGACAAAGTTAACTGGGGAATGGATTGCCCCATAAGATTCTTGATACATGCACCTTCACGATCATTCCACATAACAACATGTAAACATACCGTATTATACGTGTCTTGCTTTTCATGCTGATGTCTCATCCAATCTGAAGCAAACACATGAATCTCGACATCGCCCTTTATAAGCCCCTTGCCCTCTAAGAGAATTTCCGCATGTTTGAAATCAGGTCCACCCTCAGAATTCCACCATCCGGGCGATAGCACTTCGAGTCGTGAACCATCATCGGTAAAGAGTTTGCCTTTTTTGATATGCTGCCCGAACCAGATACATCGAACCAATTCTTCCTTGATCAGCTTCTCCGTACCTTCCAAGACAAACAAGGGCGAACGGTCGTTTGCCCCTGCATCTTTTGCATGGTTATAAAAGGAGGTTACAATCTGCTGATAGGTATGTGAAAAAAACTTTGTGGGATAGTTGCTGAGGTTAACCATGGAATACTTTTTTATATTCAATTACACTTTGAATGGATTGATAATGGTCAGATTACCATCAACAACCTGTCTGTCTTGCATATCTTCTGTAGAAGAGAATCGTAATGCTTCTATCAGATCATTTACCAAAGTTATTATCTCTTCCAACCCCAGGAATTCCTTTGAAAAACAAACACTTATAAATTCACTTATTACCTGTGAACTGATATAGACTTCCTGGCTCGAAAAGATTACTTCTTTTGCTTTTATCTTTTTGCCTTCTTCAGCACTTATAAAATAGATGAGAACATTAGTATCTACAAAGACCTTATCTGGCATGTATTTCTTCTCTGTTAAATTTGTAGTTTTTGGGAAGTTTTACTTTGTACTTTTTAAAAATAGCATCTAATAACTTCCTTCTCTCTTTTTGCGTTCTAACAATTGTGATGCTTTTTCCTTTAAAGGCTTTTTTAACTATTTCTAGTTCTTCATCTTTTTCTATTTCTATAATCACCTTCAATGGACTATCTCCTTATTTTTGTATAATTGCCGATGAGCCAATCCTACATCATCTTGTTTCTGACTTCTAGTTTCTTGCTTCTAACTTCTTGCCTCTTGTATCTCGTCCAAAGCCTATGATCAATACTTTTCTGTCAGTAAAGAGCGGTGTCATTTATCTTATTTATATCCCAGCTTATACATTTTCTTTTTATCCTTCCGCCATTTCTCCATCACCTTTACCCAGAGTTCGAGAAATACCTTCCTGCCAATCTGCTTCTCTATCTCTTCTCTGGCGATGACGCCAACCCGCTTGATAGCCTTGCCATTCTCGCCAATGATAATGCCCTTTTGTGAATCACGTTCTACATAGATGATGGCCTTGATGAAGTCCTTACCTGCCTCCCGTTCTTTGAACTCCTCGATTTCAACGGTGGTAGAATACGGAATTTCTTCGCCGTAAAACTCAAAGACTTTTTCACGAATGATTTCAGAGGCGAGAAACCTTTCATTGTAATCGGTCATGTAATCATCAGGAAAGAAAGGCTCTCCTTCAGGCAAGTACTTCGCAATAAGGGCAAGCATCAGGTCAAGATTGATTCCCTTTAAGGCAGAAATCGGCACAATCTCAGCAAATTTGAACTGCTGGTCATACGCAGAAAGAATCGGTATCAGGCTGTCTTTTTCTATTAGATCTATTTTATTAATGGCTAAAATTACTGGCGTATTTACCTGAGATAATTTTTTAAGAATCTCCTTATCCCACTCGGTGGGCGGTTCAAATGGCTCTGCCATCATCAAGACCACATCCGCATCTTCTATAGCATCAAAGGCCTCTTTCACCATATATTTTTGCAATTCGTATCTTGGTTCCATAACGCCAGGGGTATCGTAAAATACAATCTGATATTCTTCCTTGGTCAATACACCCATGATTTTTTTACGTGTTGTTTGAGGTTTGGGAGTAACGATGGATAATTTACACCCCAAAAAATCATTGATCAGGGTTGACTTGCCCACGTTCGGTTTGCCTACTATGGCTACATAGCCGGACTTAAAGGTTTTCTTATTCGATTCCATAAAATGTCTACGCCAAAATTACTTGCATACAAAGGTTAATTTCGATTATCATAATATTTTAATGGTTGGATGGTTATTGCGATACTGTCCAACATTCTAAACTTTACCTTGCGTTGAATCAAGTATTTTAGTGATAACTACAAGGCTCAAATAAATCCAACTGTTATATTGAGCGATATTTTAGAAACAACAAGAGAGTTTGATTGAAGGTGTCAAGCATCGAAAAAAAATATCTATCAATAATAAAAGAGGCTGTCGTAGCCTCATTAAAAGATGATAAGGTAAAAATAATTCTCTTTGGTTCCCGTGCCAGAGGAGATAATAATAGATGTTCAGATGTAGATATTGGGATTATACCTTTTGGCAAGTTTAAAGAAGAAAGAATAACTCTCTTAAAAGAAAAGGTAGAAAATTTGAATATTCCATATAAAGTAGAAATAGTAAATCTTTCAGAAGTATCTGAAGAATTTAAAACAGAGGCAATGAAGGACGCTGTTGTATGGAAAGATTATTAAAGAAATTTCAGGAAATCCTCGCATGAACCATCCCTCAATGATTCACGAAGTCACATTAAATCCTTAAAGAACTTTGATGGTCATGACGAAAATATTTCCCCTAAATAGATGGAATTGATTCAATTTTGATAAAGATTAAAAAACATGGAGATACGTCAATTGGAGAAAACAAAACAACAAAAATCTGCATCTCTATCCGTCCAGGATATACAAACTGAAAGTCAACAGCCTAAAACCAGGAAGGCTGTCAAAAATAAAGGACCATGGTTTAATTCCCAAAAAGTGCGATGGTCTGTACAAATAGCATTCTTTATTGTGGTGCTCGTTATCGGCTGGCAATTTTATACCTTTGTTAAATATTGTGAGGCGGGCGGAAAGGGATTTTACATGCCAAGACCGCCCGGAGTGGAATCCTTCCTGCCGATCAGCGCCCTCATGGGCACAAAATACTTTTTTGGGACAGGCAAGATTAATCCCATCCACCCGGCGGGTTTCGTTATCTTTGGAACTCTGCTCCTGACGGCTATATTTTTCAGGAGGGGTTTTTGCGGCTGGATTTGCCCTATTGGCACTATTTCTGAGTGGGAGTGGCGGCTTGGAGATTGGTTCCTGAAAAAACTGCCGCAACGTGCTTCCTACTTAATGCGAAACATCCCCACCCGAATCATCGCAGGTTTGAGTCTTGTTTTCACACCTATTATCGCCCTGCTGGTCATAGAAGTATTAACCATGGAGTCCTTTAAATCCCCAATTTTTATGTATCTGACACCAGCCTATATCCTGGCTATGGCACTGCCATTTGTTGTGCCCAGGAAAATCTGGTCGGATAGGGTTAATGATACAATTGCCCGTGCATGGAAATATGCAATCCTGGCATTCTTTATTCAGGTCATTATCATTAAGATGCCCATTGTACAGTTGGAAATCTTATACACCCGCGCGCCTTTTATCCGCGTTGCGGATATAAAGATGCTGAAGTTTTTCATGAATATGTCTGGTATGGCGCTGTCGGTAATCCTTTCTATCTTAATTATTTCGCTTGTTAATAAAAATTTTTGGTGCCGCTTTTTCTGTCCGTATGGCGCTTTGCTTGGTA
>DBJWYX010000217.1:0-4415 GCA_052360825.1 Candidatus Wunengus sp. YC64 | reverse complement strand
CTATCGTCCCTACATTCACATGCGGCTTCGTCCGCTTAAATACCTCTTTAGCCATCGTAAAAACCTCCGATTATTTATCTGAAAATTATGTTATGCAACACTACTGAATACCTTTGCAGGTGCAGGTCTGTATTCTAATGGTTCCATGGTAAACGTACCCCTACCTTGTGTAATTGATCGTAATACCGTTGAGTATCCAAACATTTCTGCAAGGGGCACATCACCCTTAATGACCCGAACTCCACTTCTTGTACCCATTTCAAGAATATTTGCCCTGCGGCTATGAATTTCGCTAATCACATCTCCCATGTACTGCTCAGGAACCACAATTTCCAAAGACATTATCGGTTCTAGCAATATCGACTTTGCCATTTCCACACCTTTTCTTAGTGCAATACTCGCCGCAGTAAAAAAGGCCAAATCAGAAGAATCTACTGGATGAGTAGAACCATCTGTTAACGTAACTTTTATGTCTATAAGCTGGTATCCACCAGCCACACCAGTTGTAGCCGTCTCTCTAATCCCTTTTTCTACAGATCTTATAAACTGTTTTGGAATCTTTCCACCCTTGATGTCGTCTACGAAAGTTACAGGTTCTTCCCCTTTAAAAGGTTCCAATGTAATCCACACATGTCCAAATTGACCGTGACCACCTGTCTGTTGAATAAATTTGCCTTCAACCTCAACCTTTTTACCTATTGTTTCTCTGTAAGACACCTTTGGAGCCCCTACATTGGCATCTACTTTGTATTCACTCAACATCCTATTTTTAATTACTTCCAAATGCAACTCACCCATACCAGAGATAATCATCTGTCCAGTCTCTTTATCCAAGTGAACTTTGAACGTAGGATCCTCTTTTGCTAACTTTGACAAGGCCACTCCTAGTTTTTCTTTTTCTGCATCTGTCTTTGGCTCAATTGCCATCGATATTACCGTATCTGGGAATTCCATCTTCTCAAGAACTATAGGGTAATCTGGATCGCTCAAAGAATCACCTGTTACCGTATACTTCAAACCAATTACTGCACCTATCTCACCAGAGGATAGTTCATCTACTTGTTCCCTGGTGTTAGCGTGCATTTTATAAATGCGACTGATTAATTCTTTTTTATCTTTACCGGAATTTATTACCCTTGTACCCGAAGCTATTTTCCCGGAATAAACCCTTATAAATGTCAGGTCGCCATGTTTATCGGATGCAATTTTGAAAGCAAGTGCGCTAAAATGCTCATCTGGAAGGGGTTTTCGTGATATTTCTTCATCTGTGTAAGGATTCGTACCCACTATTGATTTTCTATCAAGCGGAGATGGCAAGTAATCACATACTGCATCAAGCAGAGGCTGAACTCCTTTTTTCTTAAATGCAGACCCACACATTACAGGCACAAGTTTCAAATTAATGGCACCCTCACGAATGGCCTTTTTTATCTCGTCATTTGTTATTTTCTCGCCATTTAAAAATTTCTCTGTCAAGAAATCCACTTGTTCCGCGAGTCCTTCGATCATCTTTTCGCGTTGTCTTTCAGCATCTTTTTGATATTCAACAGGAATTTCTTCTAACGAATAATTCACTCCCAATTTATCAATATCATCTGAGTATACCATGGCCTTCATGTTCACAAGATCTATAACACCTTTAAAATCTTGTTCCTTACCTAATGGTATCTGTATTGGAATCGCCTTTATTCCTAATCGTTCGTTAATTTCACCAACAACCTTCAAAAAATCTGCACCTATGCGATCCATCTTATTCACGAAACATATTCTCGGTACACCATATCTATCAGCCTGACGCCACACAGTTTCAGATTGTGCCTCTACACCACCTACACCGCAGAATACGCAAATAGCCCCATCTAGCACACGAAGTGATCGTTCTACCTCTATAGTAAAATCCACATGACCAGGCGTATCAATCAAATTAAATTGGTAATCATTCCAAGCGCAAGTTGTTGCAGCTGCCGTGATAGTGATTCCACGTTTTTGTTCTTCCTCCATCCAGTCCATTACTGCAGTGCCGTCGTGAACTTCGCCCATCTTATACGACTTTCCTGTATAGTAAAGAATACGTTCTGAAGTCGTGGTCTTACCAGCGTCAATATGCGCTGCTATACCAAAATTTCTCATTTTTTCAATATTCATATTATTAAACTTCCTGTACTAAAATTTTGACCATGCAAAGTGAGCAAATGCCTTATTCGCCTCTGCCATCTTATGTGTATTTTCCCGCTGGGTTATGGCTATTCCTTGCTTTTTATATGCATCTACCAATTCGTCTGACAATCGCTGAAACATGGGACGCCCCTTTTTCCCCTGTGCAGCGCCAATAATCCAACGAATCGCTAACGATTGTTGCCTTTGTTTTGGCACCTCTACTGGTACCTGATACGTTGCGCCACCTACCCGTTTCGATCGAACCTCGACCAATGGTTTCACATTATTTACCGCTGTTTCAAACATTTCCAATGGCGTTACATCTGTTATCTTTTTTTCTATAACTTCCATTGCCCTATAAAATACTCCTTCGGCAACGCTTTTTTTCCCTTTTCGCATGAGGCTATTAATAAATTTTGAAACCAGCTTACTCTTATATTTAATGTCCGGTTGCAGAAATACCTCTGTGCTCCTATATGCAAGTGCCATAAACTACATTCTCCTTGTTAAAACCTATTTTGGGGTCTTTGTCCCATACTTAGAGCGAGAACGCCTTCTGCCATCAACCCCTGCGCAATCTAACGTTCCTCGAATGATATGATATTTAATACCAGGCAGGTCTCTTACCCGACCTCCTCTAACCAGTACAATAGAATGCTCCTGCAAATTATGCCCTTCACCTGGAATATAAGCCGTAATTTCCCTGCCGTTGGACAATCTTACTCTGGCCACTTTTCTTAACGCAGAATTCGGTTTCTTCGGTGTCCTCGTCATAACCTGAAGACATACTCCCTTCTTATGAGAGCACTTTTCAAGGTCAGGAGACTTAGTTTTCCCTTTTATACCCCTTCTTCCTTTTCTGATCAATTGGTTTATCGTTGGCATTTTTCCTCCTAACCCTATTCGGTTGATGTAACGAGTTCTTTATCTTTGTGTTTTTCTATTTCCGCTGTAGCAGCTATCTCAGTTGGCATCGCAGTAAGTGAATAGTACGACTTATAGCCTGTACCCGCCGGTACCAGATGTCCGAGAATAACGTTTTCCTTTAATCCAACCAATCCATCGGTCTTGCCTTCAAGCGCCGCTCTGGTCAAAACTTTTGTAGTTTCCTGGAATGAAGCAGCGGATATAAAGCTGTCAGATTGTATGGATGCTTTGGTTATCCCTAGTAACATTGGTTTTGCTGTTGCAGGCTTACCACCTTTATCAATGATTTTTTTGTTTTCTTCTTTAAATCTGAATTTATCTATAACTTGCCCTGGTAAAAAAGACGTGTCACCCACATCGTCCACTTTCACCTTTCTCAGCATTTGACTAATAATTATTTCAATATGCTTGTCATCAATCGGTACATTTTGAGAGCGATAAACATTTTGAACCTCTTTCAACATGTATGTTTCCAACTCTTCTTCACCACTTATTCTTAAAATATCTTGTAATATGAGAGGCCCTTCAACAAGTGGACTACCTGCCTTAATGCGATCTCCGCGGTGCACCCTTAGATGCTTACCTCGAGGTACAAGATGCTCTATTTCCATACCTGTTTCACTCTTTACCAATATCGTGCGTTTTCCACGACGTTTTTCACCTACCTCTACAATACCATCGATTTCGCTCATTACTGCAGGATCTTTAGGCTTTCTTGCCTCAACTATTTCAGATACCCTTGGCAAACCTCCTGTAATGTCTTCAGTTCTGGAAATTTCTCGCGGTGTTTTGGCAAGTAGCGTACCAGCTGTTACTTTGTCCCCTTCCTCAACTTCTATATGTGCTTTTTCTGGAATTGGGTATAGACCTAATATTTTCCCTGTCTGGTCTTCAATAATGACTTGTGGGTGCAAGTCCCCCTTATGTTCCATAATTACTTTTCGTTTAACTCCCGTCGAAGCATCGGATTCATGCCTCATAGTCTTGCCAATCACAATATCTTCAAACCGTATTTTACCAGGCATTTCAGTCAGTATTGGAATCATATGAGGATCCCATTTTGTCAATATCTGATGTGCAACGACACTATCGTTCTCTTTTACCAATACTTCCGCCCCAAGAACTACCGTATGTTTATCAATTTGCCTTCCTTTTGCATCAATAAGCAGGATTTCACCGTTTGCATTGATAGCAACCTTTTTCCCTTGCGGATTTTTTACTACAACCAAATTGTTATATTTTATAATCCCAGCACGTTTCGCTTTTACTTCAGTCTTTTCTACAGAACGTGTAGCAGTACCTCCGATATGGAATGTCTTCATGGTAAGCTG
>DBJWYX010000216.1:0-4439 GCA_052360825.1 Candidatus Wunengus sp. YC64 | reverse complement strand
GCGCAGACAATGGCTATATTACAAGCCAATTGTTGATTTATAAGGTCTGCCGTCCTGGCAAACCCTTCCGCAGTCCAGCATTTTGAAGAACCGTATGCAGCGCCGGGATTTAGCAAAATGAGGGGACGACCGTTGAGATTACAATCCTTAAATATTTCATCCACACGCCGCTGACTCTCTTTGTTAATAAATAATTCCAATTCTTTCGAGCGTATTTCACATCCCATCTCTTTACACAAGCGCAGGTAATAATCCCCCATATAGGTCGGATGAAACCGTCCATTTTCATATAATCGATCTACGCCATCAGTAAGCAACCACGAACGTGCATCCCTTTTATAGCCAACGCGCCGTTTCACACCTCCCAGCCAGAATACAAGAGCCGAACTAAAGGAATTGGGGAATAGAAATCCAAGATCGTATTTTCTAAATCGTATTTGTTTCACAAGAGAAAAGATCTGCGTACTTTTAGAGTATTGATTATTTGAATCTAAAACAAGTATTTCGTCAAACCATGGAGCGCCTTCAATGAGCTTCTGGACGTACGATTTTAGGGCGATGGTGATTTTTGCCCCCGAAAAGTTTTCCCTGATACAGCGGAAGGCAGGGGTAGCCATCACAACGTCACCTACCCAGTTGGGTGAACGGATAATGATGTTATTTATGTTGGCAGGTTTTATCAATGAAGCCTCGGTCGAATTAAAAATGAAAATATCAAAATCGAATTTGATTCTACCGTAACACTTTATCTGTTGTCAAGGTAAGTATCACCGTTAGGGATTGACAATAAATAACATGAACAACTTCATGTTGCTGTGCCATTGGGGCTAAAGCCCCAGTATGGCGTATACCCACCAACCCCAGCCTTAAGGCCGGGGTTAGTGACGGTTTTATCGTTCGACTGAGATCACGACGAAGTCTGAGTTGGGCTTCAGCCCTGACAGTGCTTGTACTGAGCTTGCCGAAGCGCCTGATCTTCAAAGTATCGGACAACAAACTTGTTCAGATTATTTATTGTCAATCCGTTGCTATAGTTGCCTTTACTGCTTTTTCTATTGACAGTAGGTTTCTTCACTAATATCATAAACCATGAAAACGCATGTATTGATCATTCATAAAAGAAACACGAGATACCATATGCCACTTTATGAAATTATATCCCTCATAGGTTTTATCCTGGGTACTACCCTGCACATAGTCCTTTCGATCCTGATTGTGCAGCGAAAACATAAAACGAGGAGCGAACTCGTATTCCTCTTCCTCGTTATCAGCGTTGCCATGTGGCACTTTGGAAATACCGTGTCCCTTTTTAGCTTTATCCTGTTTGGGCGAAAAATCCAGTCCGTAGACCTTGTTGCAGATGCGATTTCGTATGGTGGAATTGGTTTTATGCCCAGCCTGCTGCTCCACACGGCAGTTCTGTTTCTTTTTGAAAGCAAACCTCAGATTAAAAGATTTTTGCAGCAACTCATTATCGTCGCTATTTACCTCCCCGTCTTTCCCTTTTCGGTAATCATAAAAAATTTTGTTCTTTCAGAAGATACCCATTTGGGAATAAGCGCAACGCATTATATCAAACCCTTTGTAGTGTGGCTGATAACCTCGCTCTTTATCGCAGCAAATATCTCACGATGGCTTGCTAGAACGGTTGAAGAGAAAGAGGAAAGGAAGTTCCACCTGGCTATTTACTGGGTAGTGATTTCCATCGCTGCCTTTATTGGGTTTACCTTTCTCTTAGGGGGAAATAAGATTACCTATATTGGGGATTATCTTGTATTAGTCTCCATGTTGTCCTCAATCTTCCCCAGTATCATTTTTTCCTATTACGTTTATCGGTATAACTACATGGAATTTGTGCTCCGTCGGAGCGTCTTTTATTCATTCCTTACCCTTATCTTAATTTGTCTCTATTATTTCGGAATCAAAAAATTGGCAAAATCCCTCGAACATCACTATTTTGTAAATTCCAAGATACTGGAATCCGTCTTTGTCATCAGCCTTGTGTTCTGGTTTCCCACGCTCAAGGAAAGGATACAGAGACTTTTTAGAAAACTGCTATTTTTCCGCATGGGGGACAGTGAATATTTACTAAACGAATTGAGTCACGTCATCAGTACAGACCCCCTCGTTAACTTCACAAAACTGCTCGAATATGTGGTAGAATCCGTCAAAAAAGCCACAGTCATTAAATCCACCAGCCTCCTCCTTTTCAAGCCTGTCCCTTTTTCCGAAAAGGGGAGTGAACGGGTTCAAATTGTCGGTGATAAAAAATACGAACCCATAACCCAGCAAAATATACAGCATATTATCCAGTTCTTTGCCAATGGGGAGTTTGTTGTGCTAAATCGACACGAGGTAAAGGATGTATCTATCATCAATGAAATGAGACTGCTTGATGCCGTCTTCATATTTCCGATATTTGTCAACCGTAAACTCACCGGCATTTTAAGCCTCGGGCGGGCCAGGAGAGGATTGCCTATTGCTTCTGACAATCTTGACCAACTCATGATCGTTGCGAATGAAATTGGGTCTGCAGTCGAAAAATCAAAGATTATCGAGGAAAAACTCCAGCTAGAAAGAAAGATGTATGAAAATGAAAAACTATCCAGTCTTGGACGCCTCTCCACAAGCGTTGCACATGAGGTAAAAAATCCATTGAGTTCTATAAAAACTATCGTTCAGGTTATGCGTGAAGATTTAAGGAAAAACGATCCGTTACAAGAAGACCTGGCCATTATTGTGAACGAAATCGACCGACTGACCAAGGTCGTCAATCAATTGTTACAATTTGCAAAGCCGAGCAGCGAAGTGAAAGCCAATGTCAAGATCGGAGAGGTTATTCATTCGACCCTGGTCGTACTCAATCACGAGGCAAAACAAAACAACATCATAACCCATTGTCAAATTCCCAATGACTTACCGTCACTCGCTACTGATGAGGGTGCCATGAAAGAGGTATTTTTTAATTTGCTCCATAATGCCATCCAGGCAATGCCCGCCGGTGGAAAGATATCTATTGATGCCCATTGCTTGCATAATAACCATGCAATTCAGGTTACCATTGCCGATACAGGCCCGGGTATTCCACAGGAATCATCCCAAAAAATATTCGAGCCATTTTATACAACCAAGCAAACAGGGACAGGGCTGGGTCTCTCCATTGTAAAAAAGAAACTGGAAGATATGGACGCCACCATCCGTGTCGAGAGCAACGGAAACGGCGCATCATTTATCATAAACTTTCCTTTAAACGAATCCGTTTTAATGCCAACATGATAAAGCATGGAAATTTACGGTTTTGGACACAGATGAACGCAGATTATCGGGATAGTAAAAGAATTGACGGAAAAGAGTATAAATATTTTTTTCATGAAAAATATAAATTAAAAATTGAACATTAAATTAGGTTGGGTTTTAAAAGACAAAACCCAACAACTTTTTATTATTACACACACCCTAAGGATTGTCCAAAAAGTTATTACCTTGTCATTGCGAAGGAGGAACGACTGAAGCAATCCCTTAATTTTAAAGGGTTTTAAAATGGATTGCTTCGCTCACGCTCGCAATGGCAGTTGAAAATCTAACTTTTTGGACAGCCCCGAGGTGTGTTAACAGAATAACCAAAAAATTTGAATTTCTTAAACATCAAAATCTGTGTAAATCTGTTTTATCTGTGTAATCTGTATGCTAATTTATGACTATGCCTAAACCGTCAATACTAATCGTGGATGATGAAAAAGCCGCCCGTTACGGGATGAAGAAGCTGCTCGAAAAGGATAATTACCTGGTATACGAGGCAAAAGATGGCACCGATGCAATGCAAATCTTAAAGACACAGCACCCTGCATTGGTATTTTTAGATATCAACATGCCCCAGCTCGATGGTATGAAAACCATGGAGATGATCAATGCGATGAAAAATCCACCCCCGGTAGTCATTGTCACTGCTTACGGCTCTGAGAAGATTGCCGTTGAAGCTATGAAAAGGGGGGCTTACGATTATATTGCAAAGCCATACGAAATTGACGAGCTTCGGATAATTGCCAAAAACGCCTTTGAAAAAATCTCTCTCCAGGAAGAAAATGCCCGACTTCGGTTAGAAATTGGCCGTCTGGAAGGTTTGGGTGAGATCATCGGCCAAAGTGAGGCGATAAAAGAGGTCTTTGACAGGATCGAAAAAGTCGGCACAACTGATGTTACCGTGCTCATCGAGGGTGAAAGCGGCAGCGGCAAGGAGCTTGTGGCAAGGGAAATCCATAAGCGCAGTAAACGCAGGAACGAACCACTCATTATCATGAACTGCGCTGCTGTACCGGAGACATTGATTGAAAGCGAACTTTTTGGACATGAAAAGGGTGCGTTCACGGGCGCTGCAGAAAGACGCTCAGGTAAGTTCGAGTTGGCCAATAAGGGAACGATATTCCTTGATGAAATCGGGG
>DBJWYX010000215.1:0-4447 GCA_052360825.1 Candidatus Wunengus sp. YC64 | reverse complement strand
CATCTACGGCAGGGGTTCATCCGACAATAAGGGGCAAATGGCCTCCATGATGGCTGTCGCCCGGTTTCTCAAGGAAAACGAATCAAAGTTAAAAGGCCAATTTATTTTGGCAGGCGTCGCCGATGAGGAACGCGGCTCTACGCTGGGTTTAGAATATTTGCTCAATGAATGCGGGATTAAAGCGGATTTTGCCATCATTCCCGATGTTGCGCATAATATGCAACTTATTGACGTCACGGAAAAGGGTACCCTGTTTTTAGAAATTACCTCACATGGCAAACAGGCTCACGGTTCAAGGCCGGAAATGGGCATAAATGCAATATGGAACATGATCCCCCTTCTGGAACGCATAAAACAATTAAAATTCAAACGCACCTCTCACCCTCTCCATACTCCGCCTACGTTGAATCTTGGTTCAATCCACAGCGGGACGTCACCCAATATCGTGCCCGCCGTCTGCAAGGCACAACTGGACATTCGCTATTTGCCAGATGACTTAGGCGACAATATCATCAACGATATAAAAAATATCATCAAGGAAGTTGAAGCAGAGTGCCCTCCAGCGCGGTTTGACTTAAAAATTATTTCCAACCAGCTACCAACTGCCGTTCCTATCAACAACCCGTTGGTGGAGTTGATTTCAAAACATACTTTATCTATATTAGGAACCAAACCACAACCGAAGGGGATGTCTGGCGCAACGGTAACAAAGCAACTCATCCAAAAAGGTATAACTGCCGTTGGATTCGGTCCCGGCGATGAGACTGAGGCACACGCCACTAACGAATCGATCAGTATTAAAGAATTGGTTGACTTTGCAAAAATTATGGCTCTCATTACTCTGGACATATTAACTTAACTCTTCTATTGTTATGAAGCATTCATACCAATTTATCCGCTTAAACAGAAATAAAAATGTTTTTCTTTGCGTTCTCTGCGACCTCTGTGGTAAAGGTATTTTAGAATGAAAACATACGTAATGATTCCTACCTATAATGAAAAAGAAAACATAGGAAACCTAATTCGGGAAATTTTAAACTTAAAAATTTCAGACCTCCACGTTGTCGTTGTAGATGATAACTCGCCAGACGGCACATCCGAAGTAGTAAATAATCTGGCAAAAGAACATCCCGAAGTCGAGCTACTTCTCAGAACAACGGGAAGGGGGCGGGGTTCCGCTGGTATCGCCGGCTTCAAATATGCCTTAGAACACGGCGCAGATTATGTGGTTGAAATGGATGCGGATTTTTCTCATCACCCCAAATATATTCCCTCATTCCTGGAAGCTATACAAGAAGCCGATATGGTCATTGGTTCCAGGGCGGTTTCCGGAGGCAAAGATGTTAACAGGGGTATTGCCCGCAGGGTGATTACATTCCTCGCCGGCGTCTATGTGAGGATGCTGCTCGGATTAAGAATCAAAGACGTTTCTTCTGGTTATCGCTGTTTTAAAAGAAAGGTATTGGAAGCGATAGAGCTGGACTCCGTGGTTTCTACAGGTCCATCCATCGTCTCCGAGGTATTCTACAGGACACATCTGAAAGGGTTTTCAATCAAGGAAATACCAATCGAATTTGCGGACAGAACTCACGGCCAGACAAAACTAAACTACGTGATTCTTTTGAAAACCCTACTCATGGTCTTAAAATTTAAACGTCTCAACAAAAAGGGTCTCTTGTTTAAAAAAACAAATACTTCTTTTTCAAACTCATAA
Organism: Candidatus Wunengus sp. YC64; assembly: GCA_052360825.1. Lineage (GTDB taxonomy): Bacteria > Planctomycetota > Brocadiia > Brocadiales > Brocadiaceae > Wunengus. The sequence goes on along the minus strand of DBJWYX010000215.1, from coordinate 2,733 downwards.
CATAAAACTCTATGTCTTAAAATGTGTTTTGGTTCTTCAGTAAAATACTGTGTTTCAGCAAAAATCTATTGCATTCCAAATATGAAATCTTTACACTAAAAACATGATACATCAATTTATTAAAAGTGTTAAAGCGTCTATAATCTTTGCAGTAATAGTATGTCTGTGTGCTTGCGTCTATGCTAAGGAAGATATAAAGCGTGAACGCCCTGGCAAGCTTTTCAGCCCTTCAAAAATACCATTACTTGAAGATGCCGGGCGTGATACATGGCAAAAACCAGAAGAGATATTGAACGCCCTGGATATAAAAAAAGGACAGATTATTGCTGATATCGGCGCCGGATCGGGATACCTTACGGTAAAATTATCAGAATGCGTAGGAGTGACGGGAACTATTTATGCCGCAGACATCCAGCAGGAGATGCTCGACTACATAAACAAGCGATTGGTGGAGAAAGGAATTAAAAATGTAAGCCTTGTTTTGGGCACAATGGACGACCCCAAACTTCCCCCAAACAGCCTGGATATTGCCATTCTCCTAAGCACGTATCATGAAATAGCGCAACCCATCGATTTCATGAAAAAAATCAAGTTGGCTTTAAAACCGAAGGGAAGATTGGCTATCCTTGAATTCAGTGACGAGAGTCCCATTGGTCCTCCTATACAGGTTCGACTGCCAGTGGATTTGGTTATCAATGAACTAAAACAGGCAGGTTTTGCATTATCACAAAGACATACATTCCTCCTGCCGTACCAATATTTTTTGGTTTTCAGTCCATTAAATTAGTCCTTTGGCAGCTTTTTCAGCGTAGCGCGAACTTTAGTTCGCATAGGATATAAGCGAACTGAAGTTCGTGCTACAATTGCTATTTTGAAATAAAGGAGAAAAAAATCATTATGAAATTGGTTAATCGAAAGAGTATGTTTTTTTATATCATGTGCATTGGCGTTCTATTTATGAATTCCTGCGCACAAACCCCTCCTTATGAGGAAGCGATAAAAATTATCGTGACACCTCACAAGCTCAGCGTCTGTTCGGGTTCTGAGGATAAAGTATTTGTTAAATTACTGGATAAGCAGGGAGGACCGCTCTTTGGTGTGGAAGTCAAAGCCGTAAGTACCTCCCCGACCGTTGCAACCATCACACCAGGGGCATTAACGGATGCAACCGGCAAGACAACATTTACCGTGAAAGGCATTTCCCCCGGCGCCACCACCATCGTCCTTTCTGTTGCAGGGCAAAAGGCAACCATGGAAGTTATCTTCATAGAACATTAGCCGGTAAAACAATGGTTAATAGTCCTAATGAAGATTTGAAATATGGAACAAAGGTTGCTTTAAATTAACCTGTGCAAAATGGCATAATCTGAAAGTTACGATTGTCAGATATCCCTGAAACCCGCTTAAATAGTTGAAAATTTCCCTGTAGCCATCATCAAAGGAAAGGTATTTTTGTAAAATGAAGAATCTCATCATGATGAAAAAAATAGCATTATTTTCTCTTTCAATGTGGTGTATTTGGACATTGAATGGCAGTTATACCATGGCAGGACATACGAGTCTGAATATCGATATAAATAAAGAATTCAAAAACGCAAGAAAACTTTATAATCGAAGAGAAAATCGTGAAAGTCTCAAATCAGCCATAGAGATATACCAAAATGTTTTGAAACAAATCCCCGACAACAGCGAAAACTGCAACAAAAAAAAGGCAGAGGTACTCATCGAGCTATCCAGATGTTATTTCAAAATGGCCGAGTACCATGCAACGTGCAACGATGAAAAGGCTGCGTGGTTTGAAACGGGAGAAGCGTATGGAAGAGAAGCGATCTCGCTGGATCCCCAAAATGTAGGCGGATATTATTGGATGGCGCAAAACCTTGGAGAACACGGCAGCATCAGCAAATTCTACTTTTTGAATAAAAAAAGCGACTTTGAAGAAGCCCTGAGAAAGGCGGAAACGCTGGATAATCCACAAAAACCTTATGACTACTCCGGCATTAACAGGACATTGGCCGCATATTATACCCCGCGATTCATATGGGGAAACCTCGACAAGGCGCTGGAATACGCAAAAAAAATGGAAGACAGCCCAAGATACCTCAACAACCTCTCAGTACTGGCAGATCTCTATTGGAAGTCTGATAAAGAAAAGGCAAAAAAGTATGCAAAATGCGCAATAAATGCCGATCTATCCCAATTCCCGGAAACTCAATTTGAAAACTCATTCCAACAAAAAAAATTGGATGGAAAGTGGGGTAAATTATTAAAATGAAATTAAGAAAAATATTCAAAGTATAGGGCTTCTAAAAGGAACCATTCTATGGGTGGTAGCAGAATGGCTTTTTTCGTTAGTAAGGGGTTTGATGTAAAGTACGCCTCTTAGAAGCCCCATTTTATGACCATAAAACGAATCAATTTATTATTGGAATATTTTGCAATATCTTCAATACAATGATTGATTCAACTGTCCCTGATACCTGGCAAACATGACCTGAAGTTTCTGGAAGATTTCCTTGATAACCGTGGAATTATTCATATAGACTGTCCAGGGGAATTGATCGGCCTCAAATGATTCATCAAACCCCGGAAGCATTTCATCTACCACGCGATTCACCTGTTTATGACTCAACACGAATGTCGGCACACGTCTCTCTCCCTCGGTAAGCATTTCTACAGGTATAATCCCATTCCACTCCTTCGAAAAACCTTCCACTATGTAAGGTCTGCCCC
>DBJWYX010000214.1:0-4473 GCA_052360825.1 Candidatus Wunengus sp. YC64 | reverse complement strand
TAAATATTCCCCTCCCTTGATGGGAGGGGCAAGGGGAGGGTGATTAACTTTTTCCATCACCCCCAACCAGCCTCCCCCCATTGTTCGACTGAGCGTTCGTCTGAGCTCACGCCGAAGACTCACGACGAAGTCAAAGATGAGGAACAATCGTTTGAAATCCTATACTATAAATTAATCAGGGCATTCAATTTCAGTGCTAATAGCGCATCTCCTTTTGTGTCCATCTTCCCGCTGAAAAAAGCCTGTTGCAGCGTAATTTTTCGCAGGAGAATTGACAAAAACACCTCACTTCCCAAAGTAAAAACAGAAGTGGGGCTGTTATGCGCCCCTTTCGTTACCTCCTTCACAATGCCCTTTTCTATCACAATACTCCACACTCCATCTTCCTTATCTGTTATCTCAAATTGGATAACAACATCCACACCAGCTATTCTTGGAATAGCCGATTTATTCACCCTGTCCCTTAATAGCTGATCAAAATATTCAATATGGGTAATACCTTCTGGTATTTCGGGTCTATTGCTCATGTGATTAATGTTTTCATAAATTGGGTTTTGTTTTAAAAGACAAAACCCAACGACTTTTTACCCACCCCTAAATCCCCTCCCAAGAGGGGACTTCTTTTATTCCCCTCTTGAGAGGGACGAGGGGTGTGTTCTTCAAGTGGTAACTTCAGCGACTTTTTTTGGGCAACCGATAAGGTTGCGCTACTAATCTGAAATTCTATACATACAATAACTATTGCGATGGTGCAATTGTCTTTATTGCCGAACGGATTTCTGATACGTTGAAGGGCTTACTAATGAACCCATCGAAGAAGTAGTTATTGGCAAAACCCTGCCGGACTGCTTTGCTGTCATAATTACCAGAAAGGATTATAATTTTTATTTGCGGATGGCGCTGTTTGGCAAGACTTGCAAACCTCATGCAGTCGATATCAGACAGTTTGGCGTCCAGGAAAAGCATACTGATATTTGGATGTAAGAGATTTATCAAGTTCAATCCCTCTTTTCCGGTGGTTGCACTGTATGTCTTGTAACCTTCAAGTATCAATATGTCTTCCAATGCCCAGCACATATTCACTTCGCAGTCAACAATAAGTACGTGTGCTTTTTTTGACATATCAGTTCTTTCCTCTGATTCATCGGCCTTATAGTATTACATTGTAAAAACTTCTTTTTCCCCATTCCCACGAGGACAAGTTTAAGAAATAGTGACGTGTGTCGAATGACGAGTGACAAGAAAAAACATCACCCGACACCTGTCACTTGCCTTACCCGCACTCCTTTATTTCCTCAACGGTAAAATTCGCCATTTGTTTTCTTATTAACACATTAGCTTATAACGCGCATAATTTCTTCTATAGTCGTAATACCCTGTTCCACTTTCTTCAAGCCGTTTTCTAACATCGTCTCCATACCTTCTTTTCTGGCTACATCTTTAATTGTACCGCTATCTGCGCTTTGCATAATGAGTTGTTTAACTTTGGGGGAAACCGTTAAAAGCTCAAAGATACCAATTCTTCCCTTATAACCGGTTTTATTACACTTTTTGCATCCCCGCCCTTTGTAAAATGTTGCTTTTTTCCCTTTCCATGCCACGTCATCAAGAAATTTTGCATCTGGAGTATAAGTAACCTTACAGTTTGTACAAATAATTCTTACTAATCTCTGGCTTAATACGGCTAGCATGGTTGAGGACAACAAAAAGTTTTCGGTACCCATATCGATAAGACGGGTAATAGCGCTGGGGGCGTCATTTGTGTGAAGTGTGCTTAAAACCAGGTGTCCGGTGAGCGCTGACTGTATCGCCAGTTCCATGGTTTCCTTGTCTCTTATTTCTCCAACAAAGATCACGTCCGGATCCTGCCTTAAAATAGATCTTAGTCCCGTGGCAAACGTAAGACCGGACTTTGGATTGATCTGTATCTGGCGAATGGACGGAAGCAAATACTCTACCGGATCTTCAAGAGTTATAATATTCTCTTCTTTTGAGTTTAAATACATAATAGAAGAGTACAGGGTTGTTGTTTTCCCCGATCCTGTGGGACCGGTAACTAATATAATCCCATTCTGTTTAGCGAGCGCCTGCTCATACAGACCAAGCATTTGAGGGGAAAAACCCAATTTGCCTAAACCTACCATCGTTTTTTTGTTATCCAGGATACGCATAACGATGTTCTCTCCAAATATCCCTGGCAAGGTGGAGACCCTTATATCTATTTTTCTATTTTCTTCATTGAATTCTGCACGGCCATCCTGTGGAATGCGATTTTCGGATATATCCAAGCCTGATATAATCTTAATGCGTGTTATAACGGCAGATTGAAGATTTTTTCTTAAGGAGGAAGGGTTCTCGTGAAGAATGCCGTCAATCCTGTACCGTATTCTGATGCAGGTTTCCTCCGGTTCAATGTGAATATCGGTTGCTTCATTTTTTATACCCTGCAGGATGACGTGGTTAACGAGTTCGACCGTCGATGTTATATCGTTCACCTTTGCCTCAATAATACTTGAAGTTTCTTTTCCCTCGTGATCCGTTTCACCTGGTGAGGGTTCGATCCCCTGAACCTCTATTTTAGCGTCTTTCCCGTAAATTTTATCTAAGGTTTTTACGATTTCCTCTTCACTGGCAATTAATACATCCATTGTTTCCATCCTGGTAATTTCCCCTACTTCATCAATAGCCACGACATCGTAAGGATTAGCCAGGGCTACCTGTAATCTGCCGTTTCGATAGGAAACGGCAAGCATCTTGTATTTCCGGGCAATGGCCTCTGGAATCAGTTCTAAAACATCATGGTCGGTAGAATAATTATGTAATTCTATCATTTCAATTCCCGACTGTATTGATAAAGCAATGGCGATATCCCGTGTGGAAGTGAAATTCAATTTAAGGAGGCTTTGGCCAATGTTTTCTTTTTCGTTTTCAGCAAGAACTGTGATTAATTGTTCTTCTGTAATCATTCCTAATTCCACCAAAATTCGACCAAGCTTAGGTCTTGACTTCTGAAAAACGTTCAAATTAGCCAATTCGAGTGATACACTGTTTTTTGCTTCTTCTTTATGAGACTTACAAAGGCCGTCTAAAATTATTTTGAAATCATTTGATGCCTTTTTTCCTGTGATTTCATCAATGATTTCTTTATTATCCAATATTGCCATAGCCGCAACTACCACTTTAGGGTCAAACTGTGTGCCGGCACATCGCTCTAACTGAATAATTATATTCTCTTTACAGGATGGGCCATGGTATTGCAATCCTGAAAGCATGTAAACCATGATATCAGCCACACTTAAAATTCTTGAGCATATAGGTATGTCTTCACCGGATAAGCCGAACGGGTATCCATTACCGTCATACCGCTCAAAGAAAGAAATAACGATATTTGCTATACCATTAAATATCTCTATATTGTTTAGAAACTCTCTTGCTAGCGATAGGGAGGGAGATAGTATATGTTTTTCGGAAGTAGTAAAGTAATCCTTCTTTAACACATCGTTTATCATAAATATTTTCCAAACATTCAGCAGAAAGGCCGCCGACTTAATTTTTTCAATTTCCAAATCCGGCAATTCAAGATTAGTTGCAATTTTTTCACTTAGAAAAGATACATAGCATGTATGATTCTGCGTAATCTGCCCACATTTCGTGTCGGTAATCCTGCCGAAAAGATATGAAATTACTTTTACAAAATTTCGTGAGAAGTATTTAGAATCTACCCAGTATGGCTTGACTGATTTTATCACATCTGAAAATATTTCGTTACCATTGTTTTTATCGTAAATTTTTCCTAAAAGTTGCCGTTTACCATTAGTTAAATCTAACACGGCGTTTAGCAAATCCGGTTTAAATTCATGTCCTTTCCATGATAATAGTTGATCGTGCAGGTTATTAAGATTATTTTTTTCATTATACATATAATTGTCAATTAAATCGGCGATGTGAATCAACTGGGCTCCTAAAGGGATGTTATTACCACTTAGGTTTTTAGGATATCCACTGCCGTCGTAACACTCATGATGATTTATAACATAATCACTCGCATCCTTTATTGCGCATATCTTCGAAATAATTTCTGCGCTTACAACTGGATGGTTTAAGATATTTACATTCTCCTTTTGTTTATCCTTGGATGGAAAATTCAAAATATGCTTACCAAAGACAAGGGCGCCGATATCATGAAGAAGAGATGAATAAAAGACGATGTCCCTCTTGTCCGGCATTACAATCTCCGAAAGGGCGGTAGCAATTATTGCAACATGTTTTGCGTGTGAAAGGTTCTCTCCTCCATATTGGTCCATAATCGTAGCTAACGATGACACGGTGTTATCAAAACGCTTCTTTAATATAGTTTCTTTCATTGGGCTTGATGAGTAATTGAAAAAGGAAACATACTTTTAAATTAGGTTGGGTTTTAAAAAACAAAAACCCAACGACTATTCTTTACCCACCCCTCAATCCCCTCCCAAG
>DBJWYX010000213.1:0-4477 GCA_052360825.1 Candidatus Wunengus sp. YC64 | reverse complement strand
GGTCTTACCTGTTCCCTAACTTGCCTGGATATAACCGGCGTACAACCAGCCAGCAATAGCAATACTACAGGTAATATTGATTTATGGAGAATGAAGCATTTATCGCTTTTTACCATTTATTTGGGGAGCGTTATACATGTGGAAAGGGGGACGGGTCGTTATTCTTGGCATAAGGTCATGGGCATGAAAATTATACTCCAGGCGAGACCTTTTAGATTATGCCCGCTGAACTTCTTCATACACCAACTTTTTTTGCTAACATCTCATTTACCATCTTTGGATTTGCCTTGCCTTTAGTTTCCTTCATTACCTGCCCTACTAAAAACGCAAGGGCGTTCTTTTTCCCCTTCTTATAATCTTCTATTACACCAGGATTGCCTGCTATCACTTTATCAATTACCGATTCAATCAACCCCTCATCGCTGATCTGCGACATTCCTTTCTCTTCAATAATCTTCTGGGGTTCTTTGCCCGTTTGAATCATCTCAGAAAAAACTTCTTTTGCAATGGTACTGCTAATGGTGCCTTTCTCAATGATTTCAACTAACGCTGCCAATTGCCTGGGTTTAACTGGCAGATTGCTGATGTCCAATTTTCTGTCCTTTACTTCCCTCAATAAATCATTGATTATCCAGTTAGAAAAGGCCTTGGGACGATCCAGGATTTTCACGCATTCCTCAAAGAAATCAGCAAGCACCTTTTCTTCTGTAAGGATACCAGCGTCATAATCTGAGAGTTTACATGCCTCAATAAACCTCTGTTTTCTTGCAAGTGGAAGTTCGGGTATAGAATTTTTTACTGCAGACAGCCACTTTTCATCAATCAGGACAGGCAAAAGGTCTGGCTCAGGGAAATAGCGGTAATCCTGAGATTCTTCCTTTGAACGCATCCGCTGGCTTTTCTCGCCCACCTCATCCCACAATCTGGTTTCCCTGTCAATGGATTCTCCCCTGTCCAGCAATTCAGACTGTCTGATTGCCTCGTATTCAATAGCCTTTATAACAGACTTCATCGAGTTAAGATTTTTTATTTCGACCCTGTTGCCGAGCTTGTCAGTCCCCTTTTTTCTCAGTGAAATACTCGCCTCAAACCTGAGAGAACCTTCCTGCATTTTACAATCGGAAACCTCTGTGTATAAAAGTATCTTTCTCAATGTCTGCATATAACTTTCTACTTCATCCACATTTCTCATATCCGGATACGAAACAATCTCAAGCAACGGGACACCAGCCCTGTTGAAGTCTACAAGGCTATAATCAGCCCCTGATTCTTCAGGATGGATAAGTTTGCCCGCCTCTTCCTCTAAATGAACATTATGGATGCGAACCTTCTTTGTTGACCCATTCACACTCATATTCATGTACCCACCGACACCCAGATTATAATAATTTTGAGATATCTGGTAATTTTTTGGCAGATCGGGATAATAATAACTTTTTCTGTCGAAATTTGTGAAGCGGTTAATCTCACAATCCAAAGCAACTGCTGCCTTTAATGCATATTCAAATGCCTTTTTATTCATAACCGGTAAAACCCCTGGCATACCAAGACAAATTGGACACACATGCGTATTAGGTTCGGCGCCAAATTCCGTACTGCATCCACAAAACAACTTGGTTATTGTGGCTAGTTCTGCATGAGTTTCTAAACCGATAACAACTTCGTATTCCATATTAACAACCTTCAACAGCTTAATTGCCACAGAGGAAACCGAGAGCACAGAAATATTTCTCTCTGCGTACTCTGTGACTATTTTAGAATTTAATTATCTTTACCCTGTCGAACCCTTTAATGCAGGCTTCTTCAAATGAAAATCAGTCTCTCGTTCAAAAGCATATGCAATTTGTAAGATTTTTTTCTCTTCAAAATGTTTTGCAAGGATTTGCATTCCGATGGGCAACCCTGTTTTTGAAAATCCACAAGGAATAGAAATACCCGGAATGCCTGCAAGATTAGCTGGAATGGTATAGATATCGGAAAGATACATTTCCAATGGATTATTAGCGCGCTCCCCGATTTTAAAGGCGGGGACAGGAGACGTTGGGCACATTATGCAATCCACCTTTTCAAATGCTGCGTCAAAATCGCTTTTAATTAAATTTCTTACCTTCGATGCCTTCATATAGTATGCGTCATAATAGCCGGAACTCAGTGCATAGTTTCCCAGCATGATACGGCGTTTAACTTCGTTACCAAATCCTTCTGAACGAGTACGACAGTACATATCAATTATTCCGCGTGATTCGCCCGTCCGATAACCATATTTCACGCCGTCATATCTGGCCAAATTCGAGCTTGCTTCTGCGTTTGCTACAATATAATAAACAGCAACGGCATACTCAGTATGCGGTAAAGATATGTCGACAACCGTTGCGCCAAGTTTTTCATATAGTTTCAAGGCCTCCTTTACTGCCACACCGACCTCTGCATTCAAGCCGCCTGCAAAGTATTCCTTCGGGATACCAATCCGTAAACCCTTAACACCTGATTCAATTCCCTGTAAATAATCAGGAACGGATACCTGTGCAGAAGTTGAGTCATACGAATCATACCCGGCTATTACCTGCAACAGGAGTGCTGCGTCTTTAACGTCTCTCGTAAAAGTGCCTATCTGGTCTAAGGAAGACCCGAAGGCGATCAGTCCATATCGGGACACCCTGCCATACGTCGGTTTTATCCCAACGACACCACAAAGAGCCGCTGGTTGTCTTACAGAACCACCCGTATCAGACCCAAGTGCTAGAAATGAGAAGTCTGCGGCTACAGCAGCGGCTGAACCACCGCTAGATCCACCGGGGACACACTCGTGATTCCAGGGATTGCGTGTTATCTTGTAGCCAGAATTCTCTGTAGATGACCCCATTGCAAATTCGTCCAAATTCGTCTTACCAATAATTATGGCATCTTCTTCTTTCAGACGTTTAACAACAAAGGCATCATAAGGGGGGATGAAATTTTGAAGGATTTTTGAGGCACAGGTAGTGGTTAAATTTTTTGTGCAGATGTTGTCTTTAACGGCAATCGGAATGCCAGCAAGCAAACCTACTTTCTGGCGATTTATGATCTTTTTATCAATTTCTACTGCTTTTTCTAAGGCTGCTTTTTCGCACGTTGTTATAAAGGCCTGAACATTCGGTTCAATGTCTTTTATCCATTTAAATAGCTGTCCAACAAGGTCGGATGCTTGTATTTCTCTGGATAATAATTTTTCTCTGATTTGGAGTGCGGTGTGTCCGGAAAGTCTCAAAGACGATTCTCTTATTTTATTCAATTACCTTTGGTACTTTAAAAAAAACACCCATAGTGGAAGGAGCGTTGACGAGGGCATCTTCTCTTGATATCGGAGGTTCCAATTTATCATCTCTTAATACATTGGTTGTATTTATGGAGTATGCCATTGGTTTAATATCTTGTGTATTTAACTGGTTGAGCTTTTCAATGTATGCGAGAATATCGCTGAGCTGATGAACAAAGGTTTCTTTTTCCTGATTGGAAAGTTCGATCCGGGAAAGATTCGCAATGTATTCAATAGTCTTTTTATCAATTTTCATAAAAAGATGGCAGAGTAGCTTTGTTTCTAAGATGACGCCTTTACTACTTTACCAGCACTAATGCAGCGAGTACATACCTTGATTCTTTTAGCTGCACCGTTAATCTTAGCCCGAACCATCTGTAAATTCGGCTTAAACGTTCTTTTTGTTTTGCCGGTAATTTTCTTTCCAACACCACCCTTCCACTTAGCTAACCCTCTCCGTTCTATCTGGTTTCCAACCTGAGTTTTCTTTCCACATAATTCACATACGCGCGACATAAATTACACCCCCGTCTCAATAATATTTTTACTCAACTGTATTTTCGTTCTTTTCCCAGCAATCTTCACATAAACCCTGGATTTGTAAACGATGAGAATCTGCCTTAAATTTATTCTTTCTACAAACTTCGTCCTGAAGCTTTTCTATCCTGTGTTCTGTAAATTCTATTATTTTTCCACAATTATTGCATACTAAATGGTCATGGTGTTCATGCCCGTATACATGTTCGTAGTGTGCATGTCTCTCACCAAAAATCACTTCCCTTAATAAACCACTTTTCACGAGCAAGGCTAAAGTACGATAAATTGTAGCCTTTGAAATTTTCATGTCGTTCAGTCTGAGATCGACTAACAGTTCGTCTGCCTCAAAATGTTTGTGGTTTTCAAACACACGATTGAGTATCGCCTGTCTTTCAGGGGTAAACTTTAATTTTTTCGATGTAAGATATTCTTTAAAAATATCGTCCTTTGAAAGCATACCAGCATCTTAAAATTTAAGCATTAAAAAAATAACTTGATTAAACAAAAAACCCATCTCGAAATTTCGAGACGGGTTTTTTATGATTATTCCCGGCAGTAACTTACTCTCCCAGCTTTCACCAGTACCATCAGCGTAAGAACCTTAACTACCGTGTTCGGAATGGGAACGGGTGTTTCATTCTTACT
>DBJWYX010000212.1:0-4533 GCA_052360825.1 Candidatus Wunengus sp. YC64 | reverse complement strand
AGCCATATAGAAACTGGTTAACCAAGAATAAAATTTCCACAAAACATATCAAGGTAATAGATAAAGAACTCACGGCGGGCGCATATATAACAACCGACCAGTCAGACAATCAAATAACGGCGTTCAATCCGGGCGCAATGAAATTCAATTCTAACTTTGATTTTGATTCCGTTGCACGCGAAAAGGCCCTTGCTATCGTTGCGCCTGGGAATTTGGGTGACATGGTCAATTTTTCAAATATTTACAAAAAGAAAGGGATTGATTATATCTTTGACCCAGGACAATCCCTCCCTGCCTGGAGCAAAGAGCTTTTGACAGAATTGATACACGGGTCGAAAATATTTATCTGCAACGATTACGAGCTACAATTAACTCAGGAAAAAACCTCTATGACAATTGACGACATTCTGAATAAGACAGAGATACTAATAGTAACCAAAGGGGAATTCGGCTCTACGGTCATGCGTAAGGAAAACAACAAAATACGGACTTTTGAGATCCCTGTTGCTAAGGTAAATAAGATAAGCGACCCCACTGGCGCCGGCGATGCTTACAGGGCAGGATTAATCAAGGGACTTGCGGTGTCAAAGAACGACATCATCCATGCAACAAAAATAGGTGCCGTTTGTGCTGCCTATTGCGTGGAAGTCTATGGCCCTCAAAATTTTCATTTTACCCATGACTCATTTAACAAACGCTTCGAGTCAGTTTTCGGGAAAAAGGCATTTTAAAGAACCGACAAACCACAGAGACCTTTGCTGGTTCAATTGTTCTCGATTGAACCGAAATGTTTAGGTTCAGGCTTAAAGCCTGAACCAGCGGAAAGTAGCCGAGTTATTGACATAGCGATTTATTATACGTATACTATACGCATATAAAGGAGGACTTAGATGCAAAAAAAGTTGACCATAACCGTAGATGAGGAAGTTTATGAAGGTCTTCATAAGACCATCAGTCCACGCAAAATCAGCAAATTTATTGAGGAATTGGTTCGCCCGCATGTAGTTCGCCCAAATCTGGAATTGGCATACTCCCAAATGTCAAAAGACAAAAAACGCGAAGCAGAAGCCTTGGATTGGGCAGAAATGACTTTTAAGGACATAGCGCGTGAAAAGAGGTGAGGTCTGGTGGGTTAATAGGTGACCCTAATTTCCTGCTAATTTCCTCCCAAATATTTGAGTTGGTAGTTGCCAGACTCATCTAAAGATTATAAAATATTTGTTAACTGAAATGTGGTATATTTAGATGTTATCTCAGAATGAGAGTACATTTGCACCTGTTTCGGTTATTAACGAGTTAAACGCCACTGCGTAGGAGGTTATTATGCCTCTTCATTTAACCAATCAGTTGAAACGAGCAATTCAAGATGACCCGTCGAAGTGTGTTCTTTTCGTAGGTGCTGGTCTCTCTGCATCCGGTGTTAGACAGGGAGGAAAGGGTCTTCCTGATTGGGATACTCTAATGCAACACATGATTGACGATCTCCGGGATTCGGAGAAGTGCGATGCTGGTACTTTAGCAAAACTGGAAGAACTGCTCAGGGAGGGGAAGCATCTTGAGATAGCTCGGTCATTCAAACAGCGAACACGCCCTGACCAATTCGCCTCATTTCTTAAGATAGAACTTGACCCACCCGACATTGCGTCATCAATAGTCCATGAAGTTATTCTCAAAACTAACTTCCGTGGCATAATCACCACAAACTTTGATATGATCTTCGAATATCAGAGTAACCGACTCCAACCGTTAGTTTATCCCCAATGTCTTGACGACATCGATTCTTTTAGGAGGGATGGCTTTTTCGCGAAAATCCACGGATGTATTCGTAATACCCCAAACCCTGCCGAAAATCTTATTTTGACAGAGGAAAGTTATGCTATTCTGCGATCTAATCGCAAGTACCATACGATCATGCGGAGTCTTTTTGTGATGAATCCTATCCTCACGGTTGGATTCTCTCTCCGTGACCCCGACTTTCTTGGCCTGATTGGCGATCTTAGGGAAATATTTAGGGAGGTAATTCCTACCGTTTATGCTTTGATGCTCAAACCCGAGCACAAAGCACGAGACGAGTTGCGAGAGAAAGGAGTTGAAATCATCCCTTATACAAACCATGCAGAATTAGTGGGCTTCTTTGAAGAGATGTTACACCTTACAGAACAGAAACACCCTATTCCAACTGTCACTCCTGTCTCGAATGAAACAGAAATTCATTACGATCCTCTATTAGAAAAGTGGCAGAGAGCACAAAAAGTTGAAGAGATGCATCAGATCGTCCAGGAACAAATAGACCGTCTGCCAAACAATGAGCAAAAGGAAAGCTTTCTGTTTCGGTTCCTTGCTCTCGTTGGAAGACGCGATGAAATCCGCCTTTCTCCTCATTTGGTTGCAATGAGGACAGAAGCTTGCGAACGAGTCTTGTTGACTATATTCAGAAATACCGGAGAGGGAGAAAGATGGCCGGTTCTTAAACCGCATCCCAAATATCTCAGCGTTTATAAATGGGTTTTGGAGCACTGGCCTAAGTTTATTCAAGATAACTCAGAAGCATACTTCGCTTGGCTCTTGGACAAAGGTTGGGTAGAGCATGACATAGATCTATGGGAGACATTCTTATCTTTGCTAAACCGTATCATCACCGGGAGCAGGATGCTTTGGCTCGACCACCTTTATGATGTCTGCCAGCACATTGAAGGTGCACCCGAACGCATTGAGAAGATCGTCTTTGCTCCAGATTTCGTGCGCGAAGACGACCCCCAACATAGATGGTTTAAAAACTGGGATCTTCAAACCTTAGAGAGCGTGAGATATGAGAAGTTCAAAAAGGCGATCTTAGACGGTGTCATACCAGATTACAAGAACCAACTAGCTGAAGCCATGAAAATGGAAGAAAGCCTGCCAGAAAATGTTTACAGATCATACACAGAATTCATTCTTAATCGCCTTTTTGATGAGTATGTTCAACGTACACATCTAACGCTCCATAGTAGTTCTGGTCTGTATGACCCCGAAAAAGTGCACGAGATTCTTGAGGTTCTCGCAGATGTCAATGGGAAAAAACGCCAACTCACGGTTCTATGGGCAATCAATAGTTGGCCTGAAAGGATGCGTGGGCTTGGATCGCTCGGTGAGGATACGAAGAGCCTCAGAGAGGGGCTATTCATCCCACTTTGGTGGAGGTATTCCTCCGAGGCCAGAATAGAGTATCTCAAGGAACACGGCATTCACAGAATGCACGAACTTTTATGGACTACTGGGCAAGAATTTCTTTTAGAAGATATGATGGGCTTTACTTACGACATTGACAAGGATTTTCGAGACGCTTTCAATACTTCGCTTAATCAACATCTTGCTACAAGCGGGTCTTACAAGTACGAGCCACGACCGTTTCAAGAGATATGGAGAGAACGAGAACTCAGTTACAAACTGAGTGATGAGGTTCCGCCAGAGCTAGTTCGCAGGATTGCAGTGAAGCGTGTTGATTGGGATAATCTACAGCCCGGGCAGGTTCGTTGGCAAGAGGCTCAGGAGCGTGCTGGATGTATGAAGGATCGCAACTTTGCTGACTTCGTCTCAAAAGAAGAAGTGAACTATGCCATCGACAACCTTCTCGGTGCTTATTTCCCTGCAAAAGTGGAAGTCGTTCTCTATCCTCGGATGATTGAATATGCTGCGGACGACATGGGCGTAGATAAAGATTCCCTTAGCACAGTCGTATACATTCACGAAACAGTTCACGCCTATTCCCACACTGGGAAAGATCATGATGGACGTTCATGGTCAGATTTTTCACTTCCCATGTCTGATCAGCCTGACTTCCATCCGAGTAAGCCCCACGAGGCCATTGCCCAATATTACACTTACAAACTGCTTGAGACACTCGGTGATAAAAAACTGATACAAGCTTTTTTAACTCTCGAACAGCACAGTCTTGCCGTTTACAGAGCATGGAGAGCGACCGAGCATTATACGCTGGAGGAGATGAGAGAGATTTTGGTAAATTGTCGGAGGAGAGGAACGGAGTGGCCACCATCGTATTGATGGAGACAGTGTGACAAGAGGAACGGAAGTTTTAGTATAACAGGTGGATAACGCAATGGCGCTTAATACGTCGTTTGTGACTCACTTTGTTTGCTTAAACCCTTCAGGCTTCACAAGCAACAGAAACGTTAAGCGGGAGGGTCGGGTAGAGTAGGGAACTGGCGTAGTGATTTTGGTTTGGCCTATCCCCATTTTCATGAGGACGTATCTGTTTCTGTCCCTTTCGCCTGACAGCGCCTCACGAGCCTAAAACAGAAGAAAAAGAAAGGTCTGTGTAATCTGCGGAATCTGTGGTTGCTTTTAAGACTTGAATGCTATAGTAATCCCCTTTCAAAATTCCCAATCATAGAATTTTTAACCTTGCTTAGTTGCAACCATCCCACCCATCCTTTTCACCCCGATTAGTCTATGTCAACATTGCAGGTTGCATCTTTTATAAAGTATCTATTTTGTATTTGACTTGTGCATATACTGTACATACAATTCACTTAT
>DBJWYX010000211.1:0-4550 GCA_052360825.1 Candidatus Wunengus sp. YC64 | reverse complement strand
TTGGGGCAACCACCCAGGGTATCATGTCTATCTTCCTTTTAAATGGACTGCTTATTGGCAGTATTGGCGCCAGTGTGGGAGTCGCTCTAGGGCTATCCATTATTTTCAGGATTAACTGGCTGGAAAATTTCCTATACAATACCACGGGCTGGAGACCATTCCCACCGGAAGTGTATTATTTCAATCAGATCCCAACGGTAGTGAATCCTGGAGGCATTATACTTACCATAGGTATTGCCATTGCAAGCAGTGTATTATTCAGTATTTACCCGGCTTTACGAGCTGCACGGCTCGACCCGGTTGAAACCCTGCGGTACGAATAAAGTCGTTTTACGCCGATTTTTATTAAGCCTATTGACACAGGACAAAATAGCTGTTAGCATAATTTCTTAAATTTGTTTTAATTTTATTTTTTGCACTGTCCTTAACACTTCTTTACACCGTCATTGCAACGGAAGAAGCCCGGAGCAAGAAATGATCGGCATAGTAAAGTTATTTCTGAGACAGCCTAGTGGTAATTGTCATATTCTAAATGATTTCAACCGTGGTAAATTATTACGACGTTCTCGAAGTACATCAAGAAGTAAGCGCAGAAGAGATAAAACGCTCGTTCCGAACGCTTATCAAAAAATATCATCCCGATATTCACGGACCAAACAAACTATGGGCTGAATCAAAAACCAAGGTTATCATACAGGCTTACAAGACGCTCTCTGACTCAGCAACTCGCGAACGATACGATAGACTGTACAGTCATCATCTGCAGAATAGCCGAATACGAAGATACACAAAAAAAGAAGATACGCAGACAGAAGACAAAGGCATTCATGCGCGGGTGCGTCTTATTTTTGACGATCTTCTAAACGGTCACGCTCGGAGTGCGATAGAAAATTATGAACGTTTATTAAAAGACCACGCTGACGTAGAGTTTTTTCTTCATTTAAAACACCGCGACTACATTGACTGCAAATTCCTGTTAGCCGAGGCATATGAAAAATTTGGACAACATGAGGTTGCGATTGAATTTTACGAATTTATCTATGAGCGGGGGAAAGATACCCATCACAGTCGCCATCTTGCCGCTGAGATTAAAGAACGAATCAGAAATATCTATTGTCGTAAACTGACAAGGGCTGCCCCACCAGAAAAGGCTTTAGGCTATTACGAAAAGGTGCTAAAGCTTAAGCTGAACAAAAACGAGAATGCCTTTATTTATAAAAAAATGGCCGAGTGTTATATCAAGTTAAAAGAGTACGAAAATGCCCTTACGCATCTGAAAACTGCTTTGTCATTAAAACCCAACCTTCAAGGTTTAAATAAGATTAAGACAAAACTCAGACAACATATACCAAACTTAACCATATAAATGAATACAGAAATCCCCCCCCTTCTTACTACTAATATTCCACAACTTAAGCTTTGCAACCGTGGTAAGGTACGTGATATTTATGAAATTAACGATGCACTGTTGATCGTCGCCACAGACCGTATCTCAGCTTTTGATGTGGTCCTGCCAAGCGGCATTCCGTACAAAGGGAAGGTGCTTACCGGACTATCCGAATTCTGGTTTCAATATACCTCCAGCATTATTGAAAACCATCTTATTACCACCAGGATTGAACACATGAACAATAGCGTTATTACACAGCATAAGGACATGCTGGATGGCCGTTCCATGCTGGTAAAGAAGGTAGAAGTCATTCCCGTAGAATGCGTAATTCGGGGTTATTTGGCAGGTTCTGGCTGGAAGGAGTATCAAAAAACTCAATCCATTTGTGGAATAAAGTTACCGCCTGGACTTAAAGAATCAGAAAAGCTTCCGGAACCCATCTTTACACCTTCCACAAAGGCAACCACCGGACACGACGAAAACATCTCCTTTTCAAAGGTTGTAGACTCCATTGGTAAAAAACTCGCAGAAGAACTGAAAGAAAAGAGCATGAAGGTCTATCTCAAGGCAAGCGATTATGCGAGAAGCAAGGGCATTATCATTTGCGATACCAAGTTCGAATGGGGCATCACAAAAGATAATAAGACAATACTGATTGATGAAGCACTCACGCCAGATTCATCACGTTTTTGGCCAAGAGAAGGCTATGAGCCAGGGAAGACGCAACATTCCTACGACAAGCAATTCATCCGCGATTATCTCGAAAGCATCCGCTGGGACAAAAAACCGCCGGCACCAACCCTTCCTCCCGACATCATTCAAAAGACCTCTGAAAAGTACCTCAATGCATATAAAACCCTCACAGGCAAGAGCCTGATTCGAACTAATCCCCCTTAGAAAAGGGGGATTAAGGGGGTTGTAAATAATTCTGTCATTTGAGAAGAAAAACACAACCCCCTGAGTCCCCCTTTGTTAAGGGGGATTTTTACACCTACTATCTCGTGTACAATTAAAATAACAAAAATGACAATAAATCTGAATGATCTCAATAAATATCTTGATGTTGCAAAAGAGGCGGCGCTCAGAGCGGGTGTCGTCCTCAAGGAACGCTTCAGGAAATTGTGTCCGTCCATGATTGACGAAAAGGCAAAGAACGATTTCGTTACCGAAGCGGACAAAAAGTCAGAGGAAATCATCAAAAGCCACATTTGGTCTCATTTCAGTGATCATGATATACTTGCCGAAGAATCTCTGGCGGTAAGAAATGATTCCCCTTTCTTATGGATCATCGACCCACTGGATGGCACTTTGAACTATATCCACGGCCTGCCGTGTTTTGCCGTCTCTATTGCCTTAGAAATCGAAGGGGAACTGGCGGTAGGACTTATTTACGAACCTTTAAGGGAAAACATCTATTCTGCCATCAAGGGTCAAGGAGCGTTTAAAAATGGCAAACGTATTCACGTCTCACGCTCCAACACCTTAAACACTTCCCTCGTTGCAACGGGTTTTCCATTCAGGATAAAAGACATTATTGATAACTATCTCAAGGTGTTTAAGGAACTCTTTATGCATGCCACCGGTATCAGACGGGGCGGCTCGGCCTGTCTCGACCTTGCATATACTGCAGAAGGTATTTTCGGAGGCTTCTTTGAATGTTCCCTTTCGCCGTGGGACATGGCAGCAGGCGCCCTTCTCGTCAAGGAAGCAGGCGGGGAGGTTACTGATTTTAATGGTGGCAATCAATATTTGAAAACCGGCAACATCATCGCTGGCAGTAAGGGAGTCCACCAGGAAATACTAAAGATTATCCAGGAAATCTTTAAAAATTGACGTAATAGTTCACCGCCGATGGCGCGGAGAATGCAGAGAAAACAAGCTTAAACAGGCACAATTCCCGCAATTTTATTTTCTCTGATAGTCTCTATAATCTTAGCGGTCTCTGCGGTAAGATGAACTATTATGAATGAACAAATCCCTTCGACAAGTCTATAATCCCCGCTATAAATTGGCCTCAGGTCTTTTTACATAAGGGATCTGTTGTTAGCGACGACGTGTCACCCCCACCTTTTCGCAATATGCACTGACCTGGCAAATGCTGCATTTGGGGGAGATGGGGACACAGATGTTCTGACCGTAAGTAACGAGGAGATCGTTGATGGTAAGCCAATACTTTTTGGGGAGTTTCTCACGGAGCGCAAATTCGGTCTCGTGAGGGTTCTTCGTTTTGACATACCCCCACCGATTGCTAATCCGATGTACGTGAGTATCCACACATATGCCGGGTTTTTTGTACCCCAAAGTTACAACCAGATTCGCCGTCTTGCGCCCCACACCATTCAGTTTCAATAACTCATCAATTTCGTCTGGCACCCTGCTGCGGTATTCTTCAATCAAAACCTTACAAATTTCCTTGATCTTCCGTGCCTTTGTCCGATAGAACCCTACAGGGTAGATGAGTTTTTCTAATTTTGGAATTGGAATCTTCGTCATTTCTTCCGGATTATCCGCCACAGCAAAGAGCCTGCGAGAGGCCTCTCTGGTGGTTTGATCTTTGGTTCTCAGACTCAAGAGACACGAGATCAGGACATGAAACGGTGTTCGTTTCCTGGAAATAGTTGTAACGATAGGTTCGACAAATTTTTTGTTTTCGTGACCAATAATTTTTAGTACATGATCAATATCAAACAACCGCGATCCCTCAATAAAAAAGCGGCAACGTGCAAATTTCAGTTCACACGTTGCCGCTTATTTGATTCAAGATACCAGGAATGTCATATTCCTTTTTTATCTGATAAATACATGACTTTTCCTATTTTTTATTAATTACTGTTTGCCTCTCTTCTCGGCAAAGATTTTATCATAAACAAAACCCGCTGCAATGCCTCCCAGTATCGGACCTATCCACCAAACGTAATGATGGGTAAATTGTCCTGATGCAATAGCTGGGCCGAACACACGGGCAGGGTTCATCGCACCTCCGCTGATCGTGCCGCCAATCATAGCCCCAAAGAGTACCACCAATCCGACAGCTACTCCGGCAAATCCAGCCGAAGCCCTTTTATCCACAAGCGTTCCATAAATGGTAAAGATTAAAAGGAACGAAATAATAAATTCCATCAATACACCGCGTGCAATAGAAACTCCTGGCGCCAACACA
>DBJWYX010000210.1:0-4566 GCA_052360825.1 Candidatus Wunengus sp. YC64 | reverse complement strand
TGACCCCATGGGGATTTGAACCCCAGTTCACAGATCGAAAATCTGTTGTCCTAGACCAGGCTAGACGATGGGGCCACATAGAAATTTATACCACAGATTTTCCTGCGGTATAAATTTACTAAAATGGTGAGGGCAGATGGACTCGAACCATCGACAATCGCCTTAAAAGGGCGGTGCTCTACCAACTGAGCTATACCCCCGATTTCACTCCTGTTTTATACCTATAATGCTATGGTGACACTCTTATACCTTGAGTATCTCTTCTGTCTTTTTCTTGACTAAATCGTTTAGCTTACCCTCGTATTCGTGGATAAGCTTTTGTACATCGTCTTTGGTGCGCTTGGCGTCGTCTTCGGTCAGGATGCCTTCTTTCTCTTCTTTGTCAGTCTGCTTATTGGCATCGTGTCTGACATTTCGCAGAGATACCTTTGCCGTTTCCCCTTGCTCTTTTGCTTGCAAAGAAAGTTTCTTTCTTCGCTCCTCGTTGAGTGGTGGAATTACAATGCGCAGGGCTTTCCCCTCGACTGAAGGAGTTAAACCAAGATCGGACTGCAAAATGGCCTTCTCGATACTTGAGATTATCGTAGTATCATACGGTTTAATCGTTATCGACTGTGCATCGGGGGTGGAAATAACCGCCATCTGTTTTAATGGTAAAAAATCTCCGTAACATTCTACTTTTATATTTTCCACCAGTCCCGGACTTGCCCTGCCTGTTCTTAAGCCCCTGAGTTCATCTTGCAAGTGCATAACAACCTTTTCCATCCTTGCTCGTGCGTCTTTACAGATAGATTCTTTTGCCATAGTTCATTATTCCCCGATATATGTTCCAACCGGTTTTCCTAAAATTGCCTTTTTGATATTTTCACGTTTATTCATATTAAAAACGATAATGGGCAATTTATTTTCCATACTCAAGGAGATCGCCGTTAGATCCATTACTCCCAGTTGCTTATTCAAGACGTCCATATAGGTCAATTTTTTGTATAGCTTTGCAGATGCATTTTTCAAGGGATCGTCCGTATATACACCGTCAACCCGTGTTGCCTTCAACATTACATCCGCACCGATTTCAATCGCACGCAAAGCTGCCGCCGTATCGGTTGTAAAATAAGGGTTTCCCGTTCCACCAGCGAAAATAACGACATCTTTTTGTTGTAAATAGCGCAAGCAGTTTCGCAACACAAAGGGTTCTGTAATATTTTTAATCTCTATGGCGCTTACTACATGCGCCTTAATGGTAAACCCTTCTAATATGTCCTGCAAGAGCAGCGCATTAATTGCCGTGGCGATCATGCCTACCTGATCGGCCTGTACCCTGGATTTGCCAGCGCTACCGAACTTTGCGCCGCGGAGGATGTTGCCGCCGCCCACAACGATTGCCAGTTCAACTCCGGTCGCTGAAACTTGTTGTATTTCTTTGGCTAATGCAATAAAGTTTTCTGTTTCTATGCCACGCCCATTTTCATTACCAAAACCTTCGCCACTTATCTTTAATAATACTCGTTTATACTTGATATTCCTTTTCATGGGCACAGGGGTAATGCAACGTTTCTTAACTGGCTAACACTCTCCAACCTCGAATCGAACGAACCGATTAACTTTAATATTTTCCCCTATTTTGGCAATATTTGCAATTAATAATTCATTGATCGTTTGAGTATTGTCTTTTATGAAAGGCTGCTCCAGCAGGCATCTTTCTTTATAAAAACTATCCAGCTTTCCGGCAACAATCTTTTCGATAATATTCGCAGGTTTTCCCTTGACCTCTTCCATAAATATCTTCTTTTGCTCTTCTATAAGCTGGCTGGGGATATCCTCTCTTTTTACAGCTACCGGTTTTGTAGCAGCAACCTGCATGCAGACATCCTTCAATAACTGCTGAAAGACCTCATTCTTTGCCACAAAATCAGTCTCACAGTTGAGCTCCACCATCACCCCTAATTTCCCGTTGGTGTGAATGTAGGTGCCGATTCTGCCTTCGGCTGTTGCCCGCTGCTCTTTCTTTGCAGCCTTAGCAATACCTTTCTTTTTAATAATCTCCAGGGCCTTCTCAAAGTCGCCTTTAACATCGTCCAGGGCGCTCTTACACTCTAATATACCAGCCCCGGTTTGTTCTCTCAACTTCGTAATACTCGATATATCCGCCATGAACAACCTCCGTACCATGCAGTATAAAACTACTGTCGTTTTATGTCCTGTATAATGTAATCGTATAAATTAACCAATGAATGGAAACCCATATGAAATGTTCTTTTATGGTAGCAGTCTGACTTGCAGTTTGTATGGATACGTATAATGTTATCTTTTAACGCATGGAAGGACTTTTTATTAAACCTTCAATATCCTTATCCTTATCAAACTTTTGCGACAGTCATCAGGAGTTCCTTGCCGGCCAAAACCGCATCTGCCGTCCTGGTTAAAAAGAGATTGATTGCGCGTATGGCATCATCATTTCCCGGAACACAAATGTCTATCATATCAGGGTCACAATCCGTATCAGCAAGACATACCGTTGCAATTCCCAGCTTTTTTGCCTCACTAATGGCGTTGTGTTCGTGCTTTGGATCAACTATCACAAGGGCTCCCGGGAGAGAACTCATATTACGAATGCCTTCCAGGTTGGTAAGTATCTTTTTGCGTTCCCGATTAAGAGAGGAAATTGCCTTTTTGCTAAACTGATTAATGCCACCGGTTTTTTCTAAGTTTTCCAATTCTTCCAGACGTTCTAAACGTTTCCTGATGGTATCGAAATTTGTTAGTGTACCGCCCAGCCAGCGCTCGCTTACATAATGCATCCCGCAACGTTTCGCCTCCCGTACGACAATATCCTGCGCCTGCCATTTGGTACCTACAAACAACACACCTTTTTTCGTATGGACAAGACTTGTCAAAAACTTGCATGCGGTAACAAGCCCTTTCGTCGTTTCCCGTAAATCAATAATATGGATTAAATTCCGTTTGCCAAAGATGAAAGGCTTCATCTTTGGATTCCATTTACTCGTCCGATGGCCGAAATGAAATCCCGCATCGACCAATTCTTGAATACTCACAGTAGACAAATAATCTCCTCTCCAATAAAATAAACCAATACACAAAAGAATTAGAAAGCTACAAATTATATTAACTGGGGATGAAATGTCAAGCACATTTTATATCAGCAAGAGCAAAATATTCTTTATCCCTTCTTTGGCGTTTTTCTCCTGAAGCGTCCAATCTTCAAATATACGCCAATATTCGCGGTACTATCTATACAGGGTACAATTTTACCCTCGGCTGAGGTAAGTAATGTTGTCACACCGGGACCATGCCCTGCCGTTACGCAATTACTGTGCACAATTACTCCTATGCTTACTGCGCCTGTTCTGTAAATCCTTCCAAAGGTGTGGTCTGCATCCATGATCGCCACGATATCGCCGAATCGCAATGTTTGGAGATTGTACTTTTTTACCTGTTCCTTATCAAACAATTGTATGTCATAATCTCCACGATAACAATGCTGAGACCCCAATCCTGAACCCATGATGGCTGCCGGAATAAAATGGGTTACCGGGACATGCAATACGTCCTTTGTCTTGTCCTGTCTGACGGGTAATTTCTTGAGAAGAGATGGAGACATGTTGATGATTTTAATATGGGGATACTTTGCAGAAGACAGCCCTACGCCAATGCCCCGAATGAGTATTTTGTCCCCAATGGCGAGCTTTTCAAGGGTTCTGTCTTCAAAATCAACCAGCACATTTTCAATACCGCCGTGTTTTCCTGTAACAACGCCTGTATGGCCTTTCGCATCACCGGATGTTACCCTGGCAATATTTCCGATACAGGACAATAAATTTAATGCGCCATTCTCTTCTCTATCCTTATTTTTAACGGATACGCACGGTTCAACATGGTCCGCTTCCCATGTAATGGCGTTGTCACCTACTTTGACATTGTAGGTAATGCCGCCCACGCTTGGCAGTATGGTAGGCTTTCCTTCGGGTGTTATGCAATAAGGTTGCGAACCGCTCATAGGGCTCGTGACCTCACCCATGACTGATATTTCTACAAGATTCTTTTCATTCGTTTCCATAAGCTATCCTTCATAATATGGGTTTATCCTTTAACAAAGGCCAATGCAATGCCTCGCGCAGTTGGACATAGTTTTCCGCACAGCGTCGGGCAAGGTTTCTGACCCTGCCAATATAACCCGTACGCTGTGTGACTCCGATGGCTCCCCGCGCATCAAGCATATTAAAGGCATGAGAGCATTTTAAGACATAGTCATAGGCAGGAAGCACGAGGTCTTCTTTCAGGAGTCGTTGACATTCTTTTTCAAACGTATCGAAGAGCTGGAAGAGCATGGCCGTATCTGCCACCGTGAAATTATACGTGGAGTATTGAACCTCGTCCTGTTTGTGGATATCGCCATAGGTGTAATCTTTGGTCCAATCGAGGTCAAAAACGGATTCTTTTGCCTGAATAAACATGGCAATACGTTCGAGTCCGTAAGTAAGTTCGAGTGTGATAGGGTCGAGTTCCAAACCGCCTGCCTGCTGGAAATAGGTAAACTGAGTCACCTCC
>DBJWYX010000209.1:0-4595 GCA_052360825.1 Candidatus Wunengus sp. YC64 | reverse complement strand
TACGGTCTTTGCTATCGTAATACACAGGGACGCCATTCTTTTTGAGCAGTTCGTACGCTTCCTGACTCCTTCGCTCTGTTTTCTTGCCCTTTTTCCCTTCTTCCCAAAACATGGTATTTTGATCAAAGATAACCGTCACAGCCACACCACGCCGATGTGCGCCGATGAGGTCGTTGACCAGATTATATTCCCAACCCTTATTATACTTTGGATTAATATCGGACATGTACATGACGCACAAGATGGATTTCCTTGCAGTAATCAGTGCCTGATGGACCTGTGGATAATAGTCTCCATCCACCAGCGGTACGACATCGTCCGCAGGCAAACCAAAGGAAGAAGGAGTGTGCAAGAAACAGAAAACAATAAGAACGATGATAAAGACTTTAATTTTTATGGAAATGATTTGTTTCATAAAACACATCGTACGGAGTTGTTTTAACTTGACAAAAATAACGGTCAATGTACACTACGGAAGAACGCAGACGATTCTATCAGACGATACAACCTTTTTGAAGAGAAAACTCACATGATTATTGGGGTACCTAAAGAAATCAAGCCTGATGAATACCGCGTAGCCCTCATCCCCGTGGGCGTGGAGGAGATGATGAAACACGGGCATACGGTGCTTGTAGAAAATGGCGCCGGTTTGGGAAGCGGCATTCCTGATCTGGAATATAAGCGAACTGGAGCAAGAATAGTCGATAATCCCAAAGAAATATATGACCAGGCACAGTTCATTATGAAGGTAAAAGAGCCGCTGCCCATTGAATATCCTTTATTGAGGGAAGATCAAATTATTTTTACCTTTTTCCACTTTGCCGCCTCGAAGACATTGACAGAAGCCGTACTGAAGGCGAAAGTAGTGGCTATTGCCTACGAAACGATTCGCGACGAACACAATCAACACCCAATTCTGACGCCCATGAGTGAGGTGGCGGGGCGGATGTCCATCCAGGAGGGCGCAAAATATCTGGAGAAACCCATGCTTGGACGCGGAATACTTCTGGGCGGAGTACCTGGTGTAGCCCCTGCAGAAGTAGTCATCGTCGGTGGCGGTGTCGTAGGCGCCAATGCCGCCAAAGTAGCCGCTGGACTTGGGGCACGGGTTACTGTCCTTGATATCAATATGGAGCGACTCAGGTATCTGGATGACATCATGCCGAAAAATGTCGTAACACTCATGTCTAATGCCCACAATATACGAGAAAAAGTTAAAGATGCGGATCTGTTGATTGGCGCTGTACTTATCGAAGGGGCGCGAGCGCCGTATGTGGTAACGAAGGACATGGTACAAACCATGAAGACCGGCGCAGTGGTTATCGACGTTGCCATCGACCAGGGAGGATGCATTGAGACCAGTAAACCCACTACCCATAGCAATCCTATTTACAAGGAATATGACGTTATCCATTACTGTGTGACCAACATCCCTGGCGCAGTGGCGTGCACGTCAACCCATGCTCTGACTAATGTGACATTACCCTACGCCCTGGAAATTGCTGACAAGGGCTATGAACGCGCAGCCCACGAAAATCCAGCTATTATGAGGGGAATTAACATAATAAATGGGAAGGTCACCAACAAGGCGGTTGCTAATGCATTTGGAATGACATACAGCACAATTGGATAACTGGAAAACCTATTCAATAGTTGTAACAGTTCACCGCAAAGTCGCAAAGAACGCAAAGGTAGTATTTTTTAGAAAGTAAATGCTGGAAATTTCTGAAAACTTTGTGATTTTGTTATAGAGGATAATCTTTCTGTGAAGTATTTTCTCATTCCTCCCCCTTTCTCCCCCTCTGGAGGGGGACATGGGGGAGGGCGTCCTTTGCGCCTTTGCGGTGGGCTGAACTGTTACCAACAGCTTAATGCAGCGGGCATTTCGCGGGTGGTTGTAATCGTAGCGCGAGATTTATCTCGCCTGTAACAGCATAAAAAAGAAGTTAGAAAATAAGCGATGACTTGATATAATATGTCTAAATTATTCACTTATTAATGTGTTTATTGGTATGCAGACATTCTTTAAGCTTGTCATTCCGCACTTGATGCGGAATCCAGTTCCTTTCGTAATTTCCTGCTTTCGCGGGGATGACGAATTACTATGTCATACTTATGAACCCGTTAGTAAGAAAGTATAGAACACAAAAGAGGCTCTATATATGAAGGATAGTTCAATAGAAAAAATTTTAAATGAGGTAATAAAAAGGATATTGTCTGTGGTACGGCCTAAAAAGATAATCCTCTTCGGTTCCGCCGTACGTGAAGAGATGCATGCAAACAGCGATATTGACCTTTTGGTTGTTATTCCTTCCGGCCAGCACCGCAGAAGGACTGCGCAAAGTATTTATTTGAATCTTATAGGCCTTGGTTTTGCCGCAGATGTTGTGGTAGTGACAGAAGATGATATTGAGCAGTTCAAAGAAAATATAGGTATGATAATTAAACAGGCATTGGATGAAGGCAGGGTGTTATATGCCGCTTAAAGGAAGACTTGGAACACCCCAAGAATGGCTTAAAAGGGCCAAGAGTAATCTTGCTCTTGCGAAACAGCCGAAGACTGAAGATATATACTGGGAAGACCTTTTGCTTTGAAACCCAGCAGGCTGCTGAAAAGGTGTTAAAAGCGGTTTTGCTTTCTAAGAAAATACAGTTTCGCTTTGTTCACGATTTAGCCGAACTGATAACCCTTCTTGAAAATAACGGGGTGTCCCTGCCTGAAGGAGTTCGTACCGCTGCCATTCTGACGGATTATTCTGTAGAGGCGCGGTATCCAGGACCTTTTGAACCAGTAACCAAAGAAGAATTCAAAAAAGCCTTAAAAATCGCTGAAGGTGTTGTGGTATGGGCAGAGAAACAGATTGCTAACAAATAAGATGAAGAAGTTTCAGACATCCCGAAACTTGACCACCATCGCGAAAAGCCCCAGAAGAAAGGGGCACATGCGCTTTCAGACTCCGAGTTGCTTGTTATTTTGCCAGGAAGTGGTACGAAGGGTCGAAATGTTATAACTGTGGCAGAGGGGAGATTAAACGCCCTTTTCCTGCTTCTTCGCAAATTCGCTGATTTCTCTGCTTATCCTTTTCGCCTCGTCCTTGCCCAAAATGCGTTCAGCAAAGTCAGTGGCAAGCTCTGCCGCCTGATCCGAAGAAATACCCTTAACCTCTGAAATCTTCCAGGTATCATCTTCTACCACCAACGTGCACTCCCCGAACCGTTCTTTCATAGGTAATTCACCGCGATCTAAAAGGGATTTTATATCTTCAGGATTCTGGGTAACCTTCAGGGTTTCTTCCATATTCGGAATCCTGGAGTGGATTTTTACTATAGCGGTGTTACCGCCTACCGATGTGCTTACGATCTCCTGCCGGACCGCCCTATGGGCAAGGTCAATAACCTTGGTTAGCTTTGGCGGGGTTATCTTTTTTATATACTTGATAAGTTCCAGCCAATTGATGATAGTAGTATCCGTTTTAGAGATGAAGGAATATGCCTTATCGTAGTTGTTGTTCCTTACCGCATCGAGGTATTTCTCTATTACTACCTTTGGAGAGTCTTTGGCATAGCAAGCCCCGGTTAAGACAATTATGGAAATAAAAAGAATTGAAATTATTTTTCTCATATTTTTTACCTCCGAATGGTTTTATTTCATAACTATAGTAAACGTCAAAAGAAAGTTGTCATCGAAGGAGCGGAGCGACTGAGAAATCTTAAGATTCCTCGCTTTGCTCGGAATGACAGGCATTCAATGGAAACTTATTTATTACGTTTACTATAATGCAAAACACCCGCAAAATTATTTGACAATATTATATCATATTTTTTCATCCTTAACCAATTTTACCGGAATTTTATGCAAGGAGGCAGGAAAAAGGCATTGCGCCAGTTCAATAAAGAAGGACTTGCGCAGCCTCAAAGGAGTTCTTAAGGGAGAGGGAAAGTTTGATATTAAGGAAATTGAGTCAATAAAAATCTAGAAAACTACGTGTGGTATTCGGCATTGATTGTGACGTATTCGTGCGAGAGGTCACATGTCCAGACAGTATCCGCACAATCCCCTAGGCCAAGTTCCAGGCGGATATTGATGTCACTGTTTTTCATGGATGTGCCCAGTTTATTGAGGTCGCACTGTGTCGGAATTCCCTTCGCAAAGATCAGGATTTCGTTAATATAGAGATTGGTCGTTGACTCGTCCAGCTTCACACCTGCATACCCTGCGGCAGAGACAATGCGTCCCCAGTTGGGGTCTTCTCCGTTGATTGCCGTTTTTACGAGCGGCGAGTCTGCAATTGATCGGGCAATCTTTGTCGCATCGCTGCGTGACCTTGCACCAACCACATCAATCTGAATGAATTTCGTAGCTCCTTCGCCATCCTTCACAATGGCTTTCGCCAGATAGCCGGTCACATAATTTAGTCCCTGTTGAAATAACCGTAGTTCCTGGCTATTGGAGGCAATATTTACTCCGGAAGCGCCATTTGCCATGATTGCAATGGTATCGTTGGTGCTCATGTGGCCGTCAATCGTAATCCGATTAAAAGAAGATTCTACGGCATTTCTGAGGCATTCACGAAGAAGTGCGGAGGGCATGGAGA
>DBJWYX010000208.1:2817-4604 GCA_052360825.1 Candidatus Wunengus sp. YC64 | reverse complement strand
AAAAGATTTCTCGCTCCGCTCGAAATGACAGTTTTGCGAGTTTTCGTTCAGACACCAATTATCTTCCATTCCAGCCAATTAGATGGTAAAATACAGAATTTAATTTAGAGGATATTTAATCATAGGCGGATAATGACATGATACAAATAAGCAACCTAACCAAATCCTACGGCAAACAGGTGCTGTATAGCGCCGTTACCCTGAGCATTGGCCCGCGCGAAAAAGTCGGCTTTGTTGGGCGTAACGGCAGTGGCAAATCAACTCTCTTTCGCCTTATCCTTGGGGAAGAGCAGCCAGACAGCGGTATCATCAGCATACCCAAAGGGTACAAAATCGGAACGCTGGAGCAGCACCTCAAATTCACCCGGAAAACGGTGCTGGAAGAGGTGGCTACCGCCCTTTCGGAAGACGAGATATACGACCACTGGAAAGCGGAAAAAATACTGTTCGGCCTGGGTTTCACCGAGCCAGACATGGAAAAACCGCCAGAGAGTTTTTCCGGCGGCTACCAGATACGGATGAACCTGGCGAAGCTGCTGGTGCAAAACCCCCACATGCTTTTGCTGGACGAACCGACCAATTACCTCGACATCGTCAGCCTTCGCTGGCTCAAAGGTTGGCTCCGATCATTCCAGGGGGAGGTCATCATCATCACGCACGACCGCGGCTTTATGGATGAAGTAACCACCCACACGATGGGGGTCGTCCGCCGGCAGCTCCGCAAGTTGAAGGGGGATACCATCACCTTTTTCGAGACCCTCGATCATGAGGATGAAATTCACGAAAAGACCCGCGTCCACCAGGAGAAACGGATAAAGGAGATCGAGGAGTTTGTGGCGCGCAACATGGCGCGCGCCAGCACGGCTGGTCGCGCCCAGTCGCGCCTGAAGTTGCTGGACAAGATGGAGCGTATCGAAAAGCTTGACCATGATGCGATGCTGGCGTTCCGTTTCAATCACGTAAAGTGTCCCGGCAAAGTCGTGATGGAAGCGCGCAACCTATCGTTCTCCTACGACGGAAATCCGCATAACGCGCTGTTTAAGGATCTGACATTCGCGGTGGAGGCGCAGGACCGCATCGCCATCATTGGAAAAAACGGCAAGGGGAAATCGACGCTGCTGAACCTTCTCGCCGGCGAGCTAAAACCGCTTACTGGCGGGATGATCACTCACCCCGCTATAAAAATAGGACACTTCGGGCAGACGAACATCCAGCGGCTTAACCTTGAATGCAACGTCTTGGATGAATTGAGCAGGTCGAACCCGTCGCTCAATAACCAGCGCCTCCGCAGTCTCGCCGGCGCGATGATGTTTCCTGGCGACGCGGCGGAAAAGAACATCAAGGTGCTTTCCGGCGGCGAACGAAGCCGCGTGTTGTTGGGCAAGATATTGGCCAACCCGACGAACCTCCTGCTTCTCGACGAACCGACTAACCACCTCGACATGGAATCGATAGAAGAGCTCACCGAACAGCTCGACGAATACGAAGGGGCGGTCGTCATCGTTACGCATAGCGAAATGATCCTGCGTGACATCGCCACAAAGTTGATCATTTTCAACGAAGAGAATGCGCAGCTTTTTTTGGGGAGCTATGACGATTTCCTTGAAAATATTGGTTGGGATGACGAACCGAAAGCCAAGAAGAAAGAGGAGAAGGAAAAGAAGGTTGATGTCCCTGATGTTATACCCGCCGGGCAAAAGTCCCAAAAGAAGAAGCGCGAACGCGGCTTTGCATAAAGAGGAAGGTATGAAGGTATGGGGTCAGGTCTTTACTCTTGACATAAGGTT
>DBJWYX010000208.1:0-2807 GCA_052360825.1 Candidatus Wunengus sp. YC64 | reverse complement strand
AAGAAGCTGGTGAAATGTAATTGATGCTATAATAAACAACAGCTTCAAATAAAAAATAGGAAGTGGGAGTAATGGGGTCAGGTCTTTACTCTTGACATAAGGTTGTGCGTGTGATAAATTATGCAGCATGGCAAGACCATTAAGGATAGAATTTGACGGAGCGCTTTACCACGTTACATCGAGAGGCAACGCAAGAGCACCCGTTTTTATTACTGATACAAATCGTGTACTGTTTCTCGATATATTAAAAAAGACCTGCGACCGCTTTAACTGGCTCTGTCATGCATATTGTCTCATGGATAATCATTACCACCTGGTAATAGAAACGCCAGACGGAAACCTTTCAAAAGGGATGAGGCAACTCAACGGTATATATACACAGTCATTCAACAAGAGAAACCAGAGGGTTGGTCATGTATTTCAGGGAAGGTATAAGGCAATAGTAATTGAGAAAGAGGGCTATCTCCTGCAGGTTTCAAGGTATGTGGTCTTAAATCCTGTCAGGGCGAAGATTGTGGAAAGTCCTGCTGAATGGAAGTGGAGCAGTTATCGGGGTACGGCTGGCATAGAAGAACCGCATGCCGTGCTTACCATAGACTGGATATTGAAGCAATTTGACAAACACCGGGAGAAAGCCAGGAAGAGCTATAAGGAATCTGTAATGTCAGCTATCAGAGGTGAATCAATCTGGGAAGGAGTGAAGGGGCAGAACCTTCTTGGGAAAAAAGATTTTGTAAAGAAGCTAATTGTATACGTAAAGGGCAAAGAAGAGATAGAAGAAATTCCAAGACATCAGAGATTCATTGGAAGACCTTGCCCGGAAACATTATTCAATAAGAAGACAGGAATTACCAGACGAGAAAGAAACGTGAAAATAGTGAAATCGATGGAGAAATACAGTTATAGCCAGCGGGAAGTGGTTGATTATCTTGGGCTTCATTATTCGACCATAAGCAGATTGTTAAAAAAGAACCATCTTTAATAAATAGCAAGATTAAAAACCTGACCCCACTTCTTCCTTCATTTCCATCTTCTATACTATTGGCTATGGAATAAACATGGCCATGTTTCTGACACCTTATGCTTGCATATCGAACGATTAATCGTTAAACTATGACATGGAATTAAATCACCTTGGTGTCACAAATAAGAGCGCAGAGCAGGCGATACGGTTTTATCAGGATTTTTTAGGTCTTGAAAAGACAAGAGAAAGTCTATTGCCTCCGGAACTTTCAGAGCAATTGTTTTCTCTTTCTCAAGAGATAAAAGTGTTAGTTTTTGAAAAGCCCGGGATAAAGATTGAGGTATTCATATCTGATTTTCAACATGCCAACCCCAATTTCACCCATTTCGGTATAATGCTGGATAATTTTTCAGAGGTCACAGAAAAGGCTCAGAGGTCTCATGTTGATCTTATCATTGGGAAACATAAGGATAAGACCGTGTACTTTCTCAGGGATTTTTCCGGCAACCTAATTGAAA
This sequence comes from Candidatus Wunengus sp. YC64, assembly GCA_052360825.1. Taxonomy (GTDB): domain Bacteria; phylum Planctomycetota; class Brocadiia; order Brocadiales; family Brocadiaceae; genus Wunengus. The sequence continues at coordinate 1,325 of DBJWYX010000208.1, read as the reverse complement.
TAAAGCAAAAATCGTGAAACGGGTGGAGGCGGACACACCTTATTTTTATTGACGGGAGGCCTCTGGCATAAAAGCAGCGCTTTATTTCCTAAAATGTTCCGCTGTGTTGTGTTGTTTCAATTTGTTTAATACGATTTCTGCCGGGGTTAAATATTTTTTCTTATTGTTACACGCCTTACAACAGGGGACGATATTCCCCTTTGTACTTTTGCCTCCCCTTGATAGAGGTACCACATGGTCCATGGTAAGTTCATCAGGGAGGAACTTTGCCTGGCAATAATAACATAGCCCTTGGGAAATTTTGCTCTTCCACCACTGAGATTTCCTCGTCTCCTGAGCCTTCTGCTTTTCCCTGGCAATATGTTTCTGGTCTTTTTCTATATGAATCCATTCAGACACGACTATTTTCCTCTTTTAAAGACATCTTCACTCACGAACTATGGCTAATGATTGTTGAATTATTGTAGATTATTTTACCACAAAAGGAAAGGGTTAACAAAAAACACCATCTATCCGGTGGTCAAAGAAAAGCAATTATGGATAGACTCTTTGACAAACAGCACATCAGTTTGTATTATCTGTTTGCCGAAACAGTGATTCATTTCCAAAAACAAACAGGAGCAGGGTATGATAGTTGATCGTATACAAAACGGTAAAGCTTATCCGCTGGGAAAGGCCTGGCAACTCGCTTTTGAATTTCTGGCTTCTCTAAAACCTGATGCAGAAGAGAAGAAATACCACGTGCAAGGGGATGATATTTTTGCAATGGTTATGAGCTATGAAACACGTCCTCCCGATAGGGCGGTACTTGAGACGCACCGGAAATATCTGGATATTCAGACGGTTATTACCGGCGGAGAAGGAATTGCCTGGTTCCCAAAAGACGAACTCATAATAAAGCAACTCTACGATGAATCGAAGGATGTGGAATTTTACCATCACCCGAACTCAGGCTTCGCACGAATGAACGTCTTTCCCGGCATATTTGTTGCTTTATTTCCTCATGATGCCCACATGCCTTCTCTCATGCTTGGAAATACCCCTGAATGTATCAAAAAAGTAGTGGTAAAGGTAAACGTAAAGCTTCTCATTATTTCTTGAGAGGATACACATGCTAAAGGGTGTACGTCTTTCCTCATGATGGCCAGGGCACTGCAGTTTCCGTTTGTTGTCGGGTATTAATCAAAGGACTCTATACATGCCAGAAAAAAAGGACGATATGTTTCCCGATAAAGAGTATCTTTTAAAGATTGTGCGAACTCGTATGCCGTTTGGCAAATACAAAGGTCGATTGCTGATTGATTTGCCTGAGGCGTATATTGTGT
>DBJWYX010000207.1:0-4613 GCA_052360825.1 Candidatus Wunengus sp. YC64 | reverse complement strand
TTACGTGATTAGCGCTTTCGCGCTCCGTGACAGCATCCTCATGAGAATCGCTAACCGTTGTTTTTTCCATGCGTAAAATAACAAATGCCAGAACAATTCCTACTAAAACGACAATGCCAATTGCTGCTATACTTTTAAAACTGGTTATTAAATTTTTCATATTCTATTACCGTAATAGTCTCACCCCATTTGCTATAATAATTAATTCTGATTGCCTACTGGCAATCCATCCTCTCAACGACCAAATTGTGTCGTTCGATTTTATTCTTTAGGTTCATCAGTATGTGCTCCAGATTGGATAATTACGATTGAGTATCTTGTCGATGACCAGCCATTTCCTTAATTCTTTCGCAATCATTTCAGAAGTTATGGGCGCCATTTTTATTGGTTTGATTTTGTTGGGTGTTGTTAACACATCTTCTGACGCTCTGGCAAGTTCAAAGGAATCAGTCAGCTCTTTACCGATAAATTGTTCAATAAAATCCTCGTTGATAACAGACTGTCCCGTGCAATCGAAAGGATTCTTAACAATGTGAATCTCTTGAATCCTATTGCCATCAATGTCAACAACCAGTTCAAAATGACCGTGTTCTCCTTTTCCTTTAACCAGAAAAGCCTTTCCTATCTCGCCCCGCCCGCGTCTTCTCGTCATGGAATAATATACAACCGTTCTTTCATCCGCACCAATTATGACACCATAACGAGCAATCTCATCAAGTTCCCTATCTGTTAAACGGACATGTTGTCTTTCAATCCATCCAAAAGGATGGTCCTTTCTTATCTCATAAAGCGTCAGTTCTTGTTCATGATTAAGATGTGGGGTTTCTGCACAGCCGCACAGTAATGAAACAAGCAGTATACATACAAACCACTTTTTCATAATGTACACGCCTTTCTTTGACATTTATTGTCCCCCTATTTTAACCACTGCCAGTTTTTCGATGTCCGCAATGAGCAAATTTAAATTTTTCAGGGATTCTATATAGAAAATCCTCGTTTCAGCCCACGTCCTCTGGGCATCCAGCAGGTCTATATAATCAAACTCACCTTCTTTGTATCCCCTTGTAATTAACTTAAGGGATTCTTCCGCCTTTGGTAGAATCTTATCCCTATATTCAATGACACGCTTCCGTTCCACGTTGTATGAGTTGAAATTCTTTTTTAACTGAAATAGCAGGTCGTTGTAAACAGACAGGTTCTCACTTTTCGCCTTTCTTGAAAGGGCCTTACCCTTTTGTATATTGCCCTGGTTACGATTAAAAAAGGGGGCCGGTATCTCAATGCCCATCTGAACGGTATCCACGTTTTCCAGTGAAAGCCGTTTATAGCCTGCCGATACATTGATATCGGGAATAGCCTGTCTTTTTTCCAGCGTCAATTGTGTTTCTGCTATTTCTATATTCTTCTTTGATGCCTTAAGGAATGGTTGATTACTCTTCATATTCAATTCAAGCTCGTGCAGTGATAGTTCTTCAGGTTTCGTTAAGAGCTTGCCCATCACGCCATCGATGATCTCCTCCGGAATGCCCATCACCGTCTGTAACTCCTTGATAGAATTTTGAAGGTTACCTTCCGCATTGGATACAGAATTTCTTGCCTTTGACAATTCTACCTCTGCCCTTAGGACGTTTGTAATAGCTACCTCGCCCGCATCAAACCTGACTTTCTCGCTCTCATAAATACCTTTAGCAATTTCTTCTACTTTCTTTGCAATGGCGTAACCTTCCTGGTCAGCTGCAACCTTATAAAACGCCTTCTTTGTGTCAGCTATAACAGCCAGTAAAACTGCATCTCTTTCGAATTCGTCTTTTTCTTTTGATTTCTCACTTACTTTTATTCCTAATCCTCTTTTGCCGCCTGTGATAATTGGCTGAGTTATACCAACAAGATTTTGGCTCTGATTCAATCCAAGTTCACTGCTCGGTATTTCCTCGGCTAGAAGTTCCAGGACGGGATTTGGATATAGTTTTGACTGTCGTAATGAGCCAATGGCAGCATCTATCTGATCCCTCGTCGACTGCAATTGCGGGTTTTTTTCAATGGCTACCTTAAGGGCTTCTTCGAGCGAAATTTTCTTGTTTACAGGTTGGTTGTCCTTGTCCACGGCTTTGATTGGAGAATCTTTCCCAAAAATTATTACCTGGAAGCATGGTAAATAAACAACTGTGAAGACCGTTATGGTACTCATTATTATTCTGTATTTCTGTAAGGTAGTTTTAAATTCAAAATTAAAATATTTATACATGGCAAATTAGATAATTTATGTATTAAGTGGTCAACATGAAGGATAACGTAAGAGAATTATACAGAGTAGCAAGGAAATTTACTTGGTAATCCACGAAAGGTATCTTACAAGTATTTAGTAAGCTCTTTGAATTCAACAATCATCTCTTTTGCTTTTTGAGAATTGCCTGATATCGATTCGTCAATACAATGTTCAATATGGTCTTGCACAAACACACGCTTCGCATTACTCAGTGCATTTACCACCGCTTGAAATTGTTGTGCCACCTCAAGACACGGCTTTTCTTCTTCAATCATTTGAATAATTTTGTGCAAATGGCCATCAGCCCGTTTCAGACGTTTTAATATATCTGGATGTGATGTATGTATTTTCATGATTAATATCCTATCAGGGAGGATAGGATATGTCAAATGTTATCTTTTCCAATTAATATCTGAACAAAAACATCCTTTTTTGAAAAGCAGGAGGTCGGTTTTATGCTTGCTAGAATCTTTTCATAAAGTTTGATGCTAGTTGAGTAGGGTGGATTAAGGCGTTGTCTTTTACGCCGAATCCACATTCTTCTTTCATACGGTCAGATTGGTGGATTCGCTTTGCTTAATCCACCCTACTCAACTACAAACAGGCCGTCCCTGCCGGGACAGTGCTGTTTTTCCCGGGGTTTTCTAAAAAAGTAAATTGGTAATTGTTCACCCACCCCTCAATCCCCTCCCAAGAGGGGACTTTTTGTATTCCCCTCTTGGGAGGGGCCAGGGGTGGGTTCCTCGACTGTATTCAAAATTCAAAGTGTAGCGCGGGTGGTTTACCCCCCGCCAAATGCTAACTTTTCTTGAATGCTGTGGATATTAATAGTGCTGAAATCTTTACTGAAGAATAGATTAGGCAGACAGGCGCGGTGGATGATAGATGACAGTCTGTAAGATGTTTTTGAAATGATTAAAAGGCTGTGTTTTAAGCCGACTGGAGGTATTCGTGAAAGTGAATGAAGAGTCCTGGAATAAATGCAGGACTAAGTTGTTGGCACAGAGTACACAGCAGTTTGGGCAACATGGATCATCAGTGGGAATAGAAGAACAGTCGTCATTATGTGATAAAACGGCAGATTCCCTTTCACCGCAATGGAATGAATCCTTTTCTGCACAGCCTAATACGAAACAATCGCCCGGCAATATGCATAAAAGAAACCATATCACCAGGATACCTTTAAGACCTTCTTTTAAGAACATAATCTTTAGCATGTTTTATAAGTTGTATGGGGAATATTTCCAATTAGTCCGTACATTTGCCATGATAATTATTAACCCACTTCAAAAGCAAGCGGAAAATAATTTTTGATTTACACTGTCAAAGCAGAGAGGTATACTACCATCCACGCTACGATTTAACAAATCTGTTAAATTAAGGAGGAGAACATGTACATCTCGATTAAAAACAAGCTCATTCTTTTACTGATTGCATTTACCCTGCTGCCATTTATTCTGCTGAGGATTATCGCCTATCCAAGAGTACAAGCTGATCTCCAGGACGTGCTGATACGCAACCTTGACGGCATTGGACATAAACAAGCAGAATTGGTGACCAACTGGATGCGTGAGCGGATAAAAGATGCCCGTGTAATTGCAAGCAATCCTATGGTAGCGAGGTGTGCAAGGATTACAACGGAAGACAAGGATTATATGGATATACTCCAATACCTTGAAGTGGCAAAGATTGAGTATGGTTACAGTGGTGTACTGATAAGTAATGAGAAAGGGTCGGTAACCATTACCACGATAGACGAAAGCGGAATACATGATATTTCGGGGACGGATTACTTTAAGCAGGCGATGGAGGGGAATACCTTTGTGTCAGGTGTGATTCCCTCAGAAATTCCACTTTTAAATGAAGTCGGGGAGATGGAATTGGGCATGCCGACCATGTTTGTTTCCGCGCCGTTGAAAGGCAGGAATGGCGTTGTAATTGGCGTTATTGCCTTGAGGATTGATATAGATATGCTGAACGACCTGATGTTAAGCCTCAGGCTGGGAAAGACAGGCGAGACGTATCTCGCGAACAAGGATGGATACATGATTACAGAGTCAAGACTTTCAATGCACTTAAAAGATACGGGTCGGGTAAAAAAAAGAAGCGCCCTGGAATTAAAATTGGTTAATCCCGAAACCGGCGAACTGACCGACGGTGTGAAACAATGCGTTACCGGCAATAGCGGCTTTAATGCAAAAGGATACAAAGATTATAGGGGACGCATGGTGTTGGGTGTATGGAGGTGGCTGCCGGAGTTTAATTGGGGGGTTATGGCAGAAATTGACAGGGATGAAGGTTACGGAGCTGCCTATAACCTGAACCGCATAGTAAGTTCAGTATTGCT
>DBJWYX010000206.1:0-4625 GCA_052360825.1 Candidatus Wunengus sp. YC64 | reverse complement strand
CTCCAGTTCTGCGCAAATATGGGTATTGGCAAGGGTGGAAGGGAGTACTTTTCCCCGAATATGTAATATCTTGCTGGCCTTTTTAATGGCCTGTTCGAAACTGCCGGTAATGTCGGTCAAAGCAGCCATCAATAAATTTCCAAGACTCATGCCATCCAGCGAACCTCTGTTGAATCTGTATTGAAATAATTGGTAGAGTTCCCGTTCCTGTTCTTCCGTTTCTGAAAGCGCTACAAGGCAGTTTCTGGCATCTCCCGGCGGTAGTATTCCGAACTCCTCTCTCAACACGCCGGAACTTCTGCCGGAATCAGTAACCGTTACGACAGCCGTAAGATTTTTACTGTAGGTTTTTGAACCTTCCAGCATGATGGGAAGCCCTGTGCCGCCTCCAATGGCAAGTATCTTAAGCCTGTCGGGCGTTTTTCCCATATTCTGGAGCTGGAGAATCGTGGTGATTTGGAAGATACGCTTGATCTTATAGTCTGGTTTGTCACATTCATTCACCGCAGGCTCATTTTTGAACCTCCCATGCAACATTTGGATGGCGGTCATGCCCAGTGATTTTGCAATTCTGAGTTCTTCCCGCACCCTGTCGCCCACCATGACAGCCTCTCTGAAATTAATAGCATGTCTTTCAATAAGGTCGCGCATGCAATCTTCCATAGGAAGACCTATTTCCTGGTCGCTGATTACCATTTCATCAAAGTACGGTTTTAACCCAAGGATGTTTATCTTTTTTTCCTGCCGTTCGTGGACTCCTACTGTTAGCAGAAAAAGTTTATAGCCCTTTTCTTTTAATTCTTTGAGCGTTGGAATGACATAAGGAAATGGTTTTATCTCAGAGACTTCACTGCTATTGTATGCCTTATAAGCAATAGTTACCAATTTATTGTCGGCATTGTACCTATTCACGATTTCGTTAAATACGTGATAATACGGGCCATACTTTTCCGTGAGTTCCTTTTGCAATTGATAGACCTCATCTTCTGTGCACGGCAGACCCGCCTCAACCAACGCCTTAGCTGCGCGACTCCTGGATGCATCGATAAGCGAACCCGAACAGTCATACAACGTATCATCCAAATCAAAGATTACAGCTTTTATTTTCATAGGCAAAATGTCCTCACTTTAGTAAATGTGACGTTTTTCTCAATTTATTTACCAATAAATGAGCCTGTCGTGTTGGTTCAGGGATACGGTATCCGCAACAAGTTTTCAAGGCAATACGTATTGCACATGTTAAGTTTGTTTTGTGACCGGGAGATACAAAGATAGGCTTCGTATTTTTTTTGTTCTCAGAACAGCCCCTACGACTTTATTTCCATAGACAAGTTTTGAGTATGCGCCTGCGGTATTTTCCACCGGAAGGTATTTACCTACCAGCCGACTTTTTGCACATCCGACAGATGGTTTGCCGAGGATAAGCCCCATATGCGATGCCAGGCCAAAACGGCGGGGATGGGCGATTCCCTGTCCATCAAAAAGGATAACATCCGGATTGTTTTTCAATTTGCGAAATGCCCTGAGCAGGATTGGCGCTTCGCGGAAGGAGAGGAGTCCAGGAATATAGGGAAATCTCGCCTTGCCCATAGCCGTTGCCTCCTCGATCATTTCAAAATGTTTGTTTAACTTAAATACAACCACACCTGCAAAAAAACGGTTGCTGTGTTTGTCGTAAGAAACATCAGTGCCTGCTATAGTCTGAATTTTCCCTGTATATTTTCCAAAGGTCAATAAATCTCTTAACGTTTCCTGTATCTGAACTGCCTTTTTATAATTTACACGCCATGAGTGTAATTGCTTGAATTTCATACTTGGAAATTAGTAATAGTTCAGCCCCCTCCCCTAACCCCTCCCGCAAGGAGCGGGGAAAAGCGTTTCCTCCCCTGTCCCCATCACTGAGGGGGAGAAAGGGGGGGCAAGGTGGGGGTGTAGAACTGTTACAAAAATTGTTACGGGGCTTCTAACTCCTCAATCTTTGGCAAGTCTTTAAGGTCTTTTAATCCGAAATATTCAAGAAATCGTTTCGTGGTGCCGTAGAGTAAAGGATGTCCCAAAGATTCGTCCCTCCCTACAACCTTAACAAGGTCTTTTTCCATGAGCAACCGAATGATTTGACCTGACTGCACCCCGCGTATGGATTCTAAATCTGCCCGCAGGATAGGCTGTTTGTAAGCAATTATCGCAAGCGTCTCAAGGGCTGCCTGTGAGAGTTTTGTCTCGCCCGATTTTTTCCTTAATTTTGCGATCCATTCATAATATTCTGGTTTTGTAAATAACTGGTAGCCGCCTGCAATTTCTTCAATCTGAAACGACCTCCCCTGAGTATCGTAATCATTTTTGAGCTGTGTGACAGCCTCAAGAACCTGGGCGTTGTCAATATCTCCAATAATGTCTACCAGTTTGCGGAGCGTAATTGGTTCTTCGGCAGCAAATATCAAAGATTCAATGATTGGTTTGATTTCGTCAATTTTTTCCATGTGTCAAAATACCGTTGGTTTATGCGAACTACTTAGTGCCTGAACGAAAACGCATCCTTTTGTCATTTCGACTGAAAGGAGAAATCTGTAAACTCAATAATTTCAATAGACAAAAGATTTCTCACTCCGCCCGAAATGACAGTTTTGCGAGTTTTCGTTCAAACATTACTTAACTTCCCAGGCCGGAGGCTGAACAGCACTTTTGATTTTATCAATAGCGTCCTGTACGGCCTTGATCACAGCCTTTGTAGAAATAGTAGCGCCCGTAATCGCCACAACCTTTTCAACGTCTTTTACCTTCGATACAACAAGTTGATTATAGGTTTTTCTTTTGAATTGCTCCTGAAACCAAGGTTGAGCCTTGTTTTTTGCTTTCTTTGATAACCCAAATTTTTTAATTCTTTCGGGTTGCCTGAGGAGCGGCAATTCCCAGGATTCATCGCTATCCCAGTCAATCGATTTCAATTCCCTGCCATAGATGAGGCTCCATAAGGTGGTGGTACTTTCGATCTCGGTCATCTTTGTTCCAAGACCGGGAGTTTCGTTTTGTGCAAGGATATTGATTCCAAGTATCTTTTCAAGATTTGGGTCAATTCCCACCATGACTTTAATCTTGCTTGAATATCCCTGAGACTCTCCGCCGGCTGCATAACCAACAACTTGACCCGCCTTGCTCAAACCCTTATAGACATGATCCTGATCAGGGCTATTTGCCGGTGAGATTTCCACAGGGAGCCCTTCCAAACCGGGAAGCACCGTATACAAAGCCTCTGTGCGAACGGCTAATTCCTTCTTTTTGATCGTGCCTTTCGTCAGCATAAAAGTCGACGAGACACCTATAGAGGCCAGAAGCGAAACGATAGTCAGGATAATCGTGTATTGCGCCTTCTTTTGCATCTTAAGCTTTCTTTCCCTTGGTACCGTAAAGTCGCGGTTTTGTGAATCGGTCAATAAGAGGCGTTGCCGTGTTCATGAGCAATATGGAATAGCATACACCTTCCGGATAACCAGAATAAAAACGAATCAGTGCCGTTAGAATACCACAGCCAATAGCAAAAATAATTAATCCCCGTTTTGTCAGAGGAGAGGTAACCATGTCGGTAGACATAAAGAATGCACCCAGGAATAGCCCTCCTGCAAAAATATGGTAAAAAGGATTTTTGATCCACGGCGTTGCGACCTGTGGAGGTAAAATTAATACCATAATAAAAACCGTGGCGATATAATACGCGGGGACATACCATTTGATGTAACGTTTGTAAATCAGATACATCCCCCCCAGCAATAGAGCGATCACGGAGGTCTCCCCGATACAACCAGGGATGTTTCCCATCAATAGCTGGGTAAGACGGTATGTTTCAGCCCCTGCTTCTTTTGCCAGTGGTGTTGCCCTTGTTATGGCGTCTACCAGTTTACCTTCAGTGTCAACCTGTGTTATGTTGTGAACGAGCTTATGTATCCCGTGTTGAGTTAACGTACGCCAATCGGAATTAATAACGGCTGGATATGCTACCTGTAAGAAAGCGCGCGCTGCCAGGGCGGGATTCCAGATATTGTTTCCCAACCCGCCAAAAGCGTGTTTTACAATGGCGACAGCAAAGAATGAACCCACCACAGGGATATACCAGGGAACACTTGGCGGCAGTGTGTATGCCAATAAAATCCCCGTGACAACTGCGCTGCCGTCTTTCAGAGCGCTCAAAACGGGGAGTTTTCGTAACCGCAAAATGAATACTTCGGTAATAACCGCTGTTATACAGCTCAAAAAAACGACATAAAGACAGTAAAATCCAAACGTAAAAACACCGGCAATTCCGGCAGGAATCAAAGAAAGTACCACAGCCCACATAATGGTGGGAATACTCTCCATATCCCGAATATGAGGGGATGTGCTGACAATTAAAGCGTTATTATTTTGCGTTTGGTCTGACATGGAAACTTTTTCTTGCATATTTTAACAGTATGCGTATATACCTATTCCTCACAAATTAACAGCTATACTCGCTGGTTCAATCGTCCTCGATTGAACCGAAACATTTGATTTTTTCATGGCTGATATTTATTTAAAGCCCATAACCCGGTTCAAAATATCTGGTTGTAGAGTAAAATACTGGCGTAGTGGTACCAGGCTGAAGTTAGTATTCC
>DBJWYX010000205.1:0-4638 GCA_052360825.1 Candidatus Wunengus sp. YC64 | reverse complement strand
CTATGCCCTTGTAGGGCTAATCAAGCCACCCGCTATGCGGGTGGTACTGACTTTATTTTAATGTGGGATATTTCTAAGGATATGCGATTTATTCGCCCATTAACTGCGTCTTTTTGAACTCATAATCTTCATCGGAGATAAGACCCTGCTCTCTTAGCTCATTAAGCTCTGATAACTTATCATCCTCGGCCTCTTTTTCGTTAGGAGCGGGAATAAGGTCTTGTGATTGTGGACTAGAAAGCTCATTAAGCTTGTGTTTGTAATCTTCTTCTGTAATAAGCCCTTCATTATAAAGTTCTTTAAGCTCTTCAACCTTTTCATCTTCACTTTCATCCTCAACGACGTTTTCGGACGGCATGGAAGCAGGTTTTTCTTCCGTTATGTCCGTGAGTTTATGTTTCTTACTTTCGTAATCCTCTTCGGTAATTAAGCCCTCTTGCCTCATTTCTTCTAACATCTTCAACTTGTCATCTTCAGTTTGTGGCGCTTTTTCTTCTGCTTCAACCTCGCGCACTGCAGGCTCTGTTTCGTCAGACAAACCAGGCGTGTTCAATAGAGTATCCTGGTCTTCATGAGAAACATTTTCATCTGCTGGAATATGTTCCTCCTCTATTGGAATTTGCGCCTCCTGTTCTGCTAAGTGTTCTTCTTCTACCGGCGGCTTCTTTTTCGCAGATACTTTGGGTTCTGGTAATTCACCAATGTCCCTGCCCTTTATGAGTGCATCCTTTTTCTCCTCGTATTCTGTTGCAGAAATCGTCCCTTCTTCCTTGAGTTCGAGTAATTTCGTAAGCTTTTCGTGTAAATCACTAATGTTCATTGTTGGTTCTTCGGCAGGTGTTGCAGTTCTTTTTGATTTCTTTTTTCCTTCCGAGGGAGACGATTTTTTGACAGGAACCGAAGTCTTTTCCTTCTCTTCTTCTGTGTTCCATTCGTCCGGGACAGACGCATTTACCTTGTTTTCAGCTACCTCTTCTGATTTAGCCACCGACTTTATTTCTTTTCCTTCTCCGGATGCTTTAGTAACGGAGGTATCCTTTTCTTTCGTAACTTTTTCCGGTTTTTTCATGGCAAGTCGTTTTTCTTCTTTTTTAATACGATCTGCCTTTCCTTTCTCCTTGATTCTTTTTTCATCCCTTCCGTCAAAGGGCGGAGAAATAATGGAGACAGCGACAAAGGGCTCGCCACCCGTATTGAGGAACTTGTGCACGGTTTTCGCGGGAACTTGTAAGATAGAACCCGGTTTCACCATATATCGAGTGCCATCAAGAGTGGCAATGCCACTCCCTTTTTTTACATAGACAACTTCGTCATGCCGTTTGTGGTAATGGGGATGCAATTCCCCATTTTCACGGACTTGAACGAGGTGCATGCTCGAATTTTTATTCTCACCCACGTCCGTAATTTTTACTTCTTCACCTTCGCCAAGTGGATTTTTTTCGGCAACCTCTTCAATATTTTTCACCGTAGAGGAATATACTTCCGGAAATTTCGTAGGATGCTTTAGAGATTCTACAAAATTGGTTGGATAATACCGTACCGTTGTACAACCAATAAAAGCCAGTGACAGAAGGGGAAGTACAAACCGCAGAGTAATTTTAATAGTGTTCATTATTTATAATAGTGTGCCGCTGATTTTCAGGACATTTACAAAAGACATAACAGGTAACATTTCACCTTATTTTACGGCTGTTTTTACAAATTCATTTGTATTAAAACAAAAGATATAGGGTATTGCAAGTGAGTATTTAAAATGCTTGAGTTATAATCAATGCGGTGTCTTTGGTTCTTGTAGATAACTTCATTGACATTTTGTCAGCTTATTTCTATCATAAAAATACAAATGAAGATAAACAAAGAAAGACGACAGTTTCTTAAAAAAACCCTGAAAATGGGTGGCGGTATTTGTGCATCCACAATCATTGGAAGGTCACTGATGAACCACGCCTCATGTATTTCATGGGGTGGCGAAACGCTTACAATAAATCCTGTCGTGGTTATTGCACGCGATGACCGCATACTAGCAGAAACTGGAAATTTAAGGGAAAATATCGTTTCAGGTTTATTGCACAAGGCTGTGATGCAGTTGACCAACGCCCCGTCGCAAGAAAAGGGGTGGCAGGCGCTTTTTAAACCGGACGACGTTGTCGGTATAAAATTAAACTGTCTCTCAGGGAAAACCATGTCTCCTCATGTAACGGTTGTGGAGTCTATCATACAGGGTTTAAAATTCGCCGGCGTTAAAGACAAAAATATTATCGTATTCGAGCGGTTTAATCGGGAACTCGAAACCTCCGGATTCCGCATCAGACGTATGACCGATGGTGTGCGGTGTTTTGGTACGGATGAACTTCCAGGCGGCGGTTACGAGGCCGAACCGCAATTTGCCGGCAGTGTCGGGACATGTTTTAGCAAAATAGTATCGCAACTGTGCACCGCAATTATCAATGTCCCCGTCCTGAAAGACCACGATCTGGCTGGTATCAGCGTGGCCATGAAAAACTTTTTCGGCGTCATCCATAATCCCAATAAGTATCACGGTAGCAATTGTAATCCTTTTATTGCAGAGTTAAATACCCATCCCTATATTGCTGACAGGGTAAGGTTGATTGTGTGCGACGCCCTTATGGCACAATACAACGGCGGACCGGGTTACAAACCGCAATGGACATGGAATTACAATGGAATTATCGTGGGGAGAGACCCCGTTGCCTTTGATCGGATATGCCACAAGATAATCGAAGAAAAACGGAGTGAAATGAGGCTTCCTTCCTTAAAACAGGCAAAGCGTGAACCCAAGTATATCTCAACTGCTGCCACATTAGGTTTGGGTATAGACGATATTTCTAAAATCAAATTAGTCCATGTATAAGAACTTAGCGTAAAAATATATCACCCTCCCTTAATCCCTCCCATCGTTCGACTGAGCTTACGACGAAGTCAAGGGAGGGAAAGTTCCCTCGCCCCTTGTGGGAGAGGGTCTGGGTGAGGGGTATTTTCGTGTCTTATAGATATAAAGATATGTAAAATCTATTGAATGATACCGTACCCTTTGTTATAATTTTGCACGTATGAGTAATTCAGTAGGGGCTGAAGATTTTCAGCCCTTACAGGCAACATAGGTCATGTCTCGTACATGACCTTTTTTATGTATAAAGATCGTCTTAATAAAAAACCAATAGGAAAAATAAGATGTCATCACCGTTTACAGAAGATCAAATAAAGCGTTATTCAAGACACATTATCCTTCCAGAAGTAGGTGGAAAGGGGCAGTTAAAGCTTCTAAAAGCCAAGGTGTTTTTGGTAGGTGCGGGAGGGCTGGGCTCTCCGGCGGCATTTTACCTTGCCGCAGCAGGCATAGGAAAGATCGGTATTGCCGACAGCGACATTGTAGACCACTCAAATCTGCAGCGACAAATCCTGCATTCCACCAAAGATATAGGGCGTTCTAAGGCAATCTCTGCAAAAGAGACACTGGAGGCTCTAAATCCGGATATCGAAGTAATTCCTTACACGGAACGTCTCAATTCTGAAAATATCCTCGATATTATCAAGGACTACGACGTCATCCTTGATGGGGCTGATAACTTCCCGACCCGGTACCTTGTTAACGATGCCTGCGTCTTCCTCAAGAAACCTCTCTCGCACGGTTCTATCTTCAGGTTTGAAGGACAGGTTACTACCATTGTACCATTTGAGGGACCCTGCTACCGCTGTCTGTACGAAACCCCCCCCCGCCGGGTCTCGTTCCTTCATGCCAGGAGGCGGGCGTTCTGGGCGTGTTACCAGGCGTGGTGGGTTCCATACAGGCCACAGAGGTGGTAAAACTTATTCTCGGTAAGGGAGAGATATTAAAAGGGAAGTTGCTCATCTACGATTCCCTAAACATGGACTTTAAAAAGGTCAAGATACATAAAAATCCCAACTGCCCGGTATGCAGCGACAAGGCCACTATCAAGGAACTTATCGATTATGAAGAGTTTTGCCAGGCACACGTTGGTTCTTAGATAAATACTAAGTAATCTGTGTAATCTGAGAAATCTGTGGTTTCTGTAACTACTGCAAAACCTGGTATATTGTTTAAAGACAATTTTCCAATAAATATTTTTAAAGAAGGTAACCAGATGAATACTCAAAAAAATCCTCACCAGATAGGCAAAGCAATATTGGCTGTAATTACGATTTTATTTATGAATATGATTACAGATATTACCGCCTTTAAAAATCTCCATGCAGGCGAAAACCAAATGAAAACACAAACTGAGGTAAATAACATATCACCAAAACAAGCCAAAGATCTCATGGACAAGGAAAAAGATGTGTTTGTTCTGGATGTGCGAACCGTGGAAGAATACAAGGAAGTTCACATCAAGGATGCCCATCTTATTCCCATCAAGGAACTTGAACAAAATATCGATAAAATACCCAAAGATAAAAAAGTTGTTGTGCATTGTGCTGCTGGCAAACGCAGCGCCAGGGCATGTGAGATATTAAAAGACAAGGGATTGAAAGAATTGTATAACGTGGAGGGTGGAATTAATAAGTGGCAGGCAGAAGGCTACCCTGTAGAAAAACCTTAATTAAATGTTAAGGAATTCCAATCTTTTGTGATTCCCCTCTAAAAAGAGGGGATAAAGG
>DBJWYX010000204.1:4445-4644 GCA_052360825.1 Candidatus Wunengus sp. YC64 | reverse complement strand
TTGCAAATCTGGTCAGGAGCGGAGTTATTGACAGAACGGGAAATTTTCAGAAAGGGATAGAAACAGACCGTTTGAGAAAGACGGACGATGGATATGAGTTTATTCTCGTCCACAGGGATGATACAATTACGAAAAAGGATATTGTAATTACGCAGGCGGATATTCAAAACCTTATACATTCAAAGGCGGCCATTTATTC